>NZ_CP031963.1:5462500-5737500 GCF_003443675.1 Aquimarina sp. BL5
GATTGTGCTTCCAGAAACGTTTGCGGCAGAAGTATATGTGAGGTTTCCAGTAACTTCATTAATAGCAGGTTGACTACTGAATAGTGCATTATTATCATTTGTAACATTAAAAGTAAGGTTTTGCGTATTTCCATCACCATCATCAATGTTAGATGCAAATCCATTTACCGTCTGCGCTCCTGAATCTTCTAAGGTCGTTTGATCCGGACTGACAAGTATAGAAAAGCTGGGAGCATCATTGACTTCATTAATAGTAATCATAAATGTTTGATCTGCAGAAGTATCAATTCCTCCATTGGAAGTCCCTCCATCATCAGAAAGGTTTATAGTAACGATTGTACTTCCAGAAACGTTTGCGGCAGAAGTATATGTGAGGTTTCCAGTAACTTCATTAATAGCAGGTTGACTACTGAATAGTGCATTATTATCATTTGTAACATTAAAAGTAAGGTTTTGCGTATTTCCATCACCATCATCAATGCTAGATGCAAATCCATTTACCGTCTGCGCTCCTGAATCTTCTAAGATGGTTTGATCAGGACTGGCAGGTATAGAAAAACTTGGAGCATCATTGACTTCATTGATAGTAATCATAAATGTTTGATCTGCAGAAGTATCAATTCCTCCATTGGCAGTTCCTCCATCATCAGAAAGGTTTATAGTAACGATTGTACTTCCAGAAACGTTTGCGGCAGAAGTATATGTGAGGTTTCCAGTAACTTCATTAATAGCAGGTTGACTACTGAATAGTGCATTATTATCATTTGTAACATTAAAAGTAAGGTTTTGCGTATTTCCATCACCATCATCAATGTTAGATGCAAATCCATTTACCGTCTGCGCTCCTGAATCTTCTAAGGTCGTTTGATCCGGACTGACAAGTATAGAAAAGCTGGGAGCATCATTGACTTCATTAATAGTAATCATAAATGTTTGATCTGCAGAAGTATCAATTCCTCCATTGGAAGTCCCTCCATCATCAGAAAGGTTTATAGTAACGATTGTACTTCCAGAAACGTTTGCGGCAGAAGTATATGTGAGGTTTCCAGTAACTTCATTAATAGCAGGTTGACTACTGAATAGTGCATTATTATCATTTGTAACATTAAAAGTAAGGTTTTGCGTATTTCCATCACCATCAACAATGTTAGATGCAAATCCATTTACCGTCTGCGCTCCTGAATCTTCTAAGGTCGTTTGATCCGGACTGACAAGTATAGAAAAGCTGGGAGCATCATTAACTTCATTGATAGTAATCATAAATGTTTGATCTGCAGAAGTATCAATTCCTCCATTGGCAGTTCCTCCATCATCAGAAAGGTTTATAGTAACGATTGTACTTCCAGAAACGTTTGAAATAGGAGTGTAGGTTAGATTTCCAGTAACTTCATCAATAGCAGGTTGACTACTGAATAGTGCATTATTATCATTTGTTACATTAAAAGTAAGGTTTTGCGTATTTCCATCACCATCATCAATGTTAGATGCAAATCCATTTACCGTCTGCGCTCCTGAATCTTCTAAGGTCGTTTGATTCGGACTGGCAGGTATAGAAAAGCTTGGAGCAGAATTAGAGGGAAAAGTATTTATAGTGTAATTGTCGGAATTTGCTGCAATTCCAATATTTCCAGCTGCATCAGTATACCCAGTTCCTACGCTAATAATGTTTGTAGCATCCTGTATATTTGGAGTAGGGGTAAATACTGCGGTATATATAGTTGAATCGGCTGTGATTGTAAACCCGGTTAGAGTTCCATTCTGCACGGTTACATCAGTCTCAGTAAATCCTACAGGCACTTCGCTAAATGTAAACGTTATAGTCGAAGTTTCTCCTGCTGTAAGGGTAGCGTCAGAAAGAGAAATACTTACTGTTGGGGATATCATATCTCCTAAAAATGCATTTCCTGTAAAATTGCCAACTACATCATCTGGATGTGTGTAGTTTCCAAAATTCCAATTGTTTGTGGAGTCATATATTTGGATTAAGCAATCACCTATTGTACTATTGCAAGTAGTAGGTCCAGTATAAAGACCTTGGTCGGTGATTAGTAAGATCTGAGCACTTGATAACCCTGTATTAGTGCTATTAAATGGAAAACCATTATCTCCATCAATTGCTGTAAGAAAAATACCAGGATTAGCTCTTGTTCCTGTTACTGCTACAATATCCTCGGGAGCTGCTAAATTAAATCCCGCATTGATTTCGTCAACAGTGCCTATCGAGGCCATTTCCATATCTCCATCCGCATCAGTAATATTGATTACTGTTCCTGCATCAATCATGTTACCAGTGTTATTGGTCCATATTAAATCTCCTTCATTCGTTGCGGTTGAAAATTGGGTTCCATCCCATTCTTCATCTATGAAGGTGATAGTGGTTCCATCAATAGCATCATCTAATAGGATAAAAGAAAATCCATCTTCTTGATCTGCGCCACCATTATCCGTATGAAAAGCTATAAAAGCAATATCACCTGGAGCGTCTATTAAGTTATTTTGATTCTGAGAAAAAGCTTTGAATGAAATGAAAATTACCATTAACAAAGCAATGATTAGGGTGTTTTTTTTCATGTCAGTAATGAAATTAATTTGGGTGAATTTATGACGATTTTGTACCTGCAAAGATACAAAATATGAATGAGGCTTGTGTTAATACTGAAGTATCTTGGTAATGTTAAGTAGTTAATCTAAGTTTTGAGAATACCAAAATCAGGAATAAACTATTTTGTGATAATACTTTTTTCTTAACTTATTTTATGAAAATGTGTTAAAATCATATCTTTTTTGTCAGTAATTACTGAATTTATTAACCGAAAACGTTTTAGATTTTGGGTAAATTAGGTTATTGTGGTCAATAACAATAGATTTGACTTCAATGACAAAAAAAGTTAAAAATATCGCTGTGCTTACCTCCGGAGGAGATGCTCCTGGAATGAATGCCGCTATAAGAGCAGTAGTTCGTGCGTGTAGCTATTATGAAATAGATTGTTTTGGTGTATATAAAGGTTATGAAGGCCTTATTCATAATGAAATGGAAAAGTTAAATGCGCGTTCGGTAAGAAATATTATAAATAAAGGAGGAACTTTTCTTAAATCTGCTCGTTCTAAAGATTTTCGTACGGAAGAAGGAAGAAAGAAAGCTTATGATAATTTAGTAAAGAATAATATCGATGCTCTTATTGTAATTGGAGGAGATGGTAGTTTTACTGGAGCATTAAAACTTTCTGAAGAGTTTAACTTTCTAGTAGTTGGAGTACCGGGTACAATTGATAATGATATTAATGGTACTGATTATACAATAGGCTATGATACTGCATTGAATACAGTAGTAGAAGCTATAGATAAGATTAGAGATACAGCAAGTTCTCATAACCGTTTATTTCTTATAGAAGTGATGGGCCGTGATGCTGGAGATATTGCTTTAAATGCAGGAATTGGAGCAGGAGCAGAAGAGATTTTAATTCCTGAAGAAGATATGGGAGTTGATAGACTCATAGAATCTCTTAAAAAAAGTAAGAAGACAGGGAAAACCTCAAGTATTATTGTTGTTGCCGAAGGAGATAAATCTGGAAAGAATATTTTCGAATTAGGAGAGTATGTAGAAGAGAACTTAGAGGATTATGAAGTTAGAGTGTCCGTATTAGGACATATACAAAGAGGAGGAGCTCCAAGCTGTTATGATAGAGTATTGGCTAGTAAATTAGGCGTGGGTGCTGTAGAAACCTTACTAGAAGGAAAAAGTGAAGTAATGATCGGAATTGTTCATAAAACAGTGACTATTGTGCCTCTTACTACTGCTTTAGAGAAAAGAACCCACAAACACGATCGATTAATTAAAGTTGCTGATATTACTTCAGTATAAATATAACCACGTTTTTTAAATCAAAAACAACTAAATTATTAAATATGAGTACGTTAAAAATTGGAATTAACGGTTTCGGTAGAATTGGAAGAATCGCTTTTAGAATTGCTTCTAAACGCGAGAATGTAGAGATAGTAGCTATTAACGATTTGTTAGATGTAAATCATTTAGCTTATTTATTAGAGTATGATTCCGTACACGGAAAATATGACGGTACAATAGCTGTAGAAAACGGAAGTCTTGTTGTAGATGGCAAAGCAATCCGTATTACTGCAGAAAGAAACCCTGAAGAATTAAAATGGGATGCAGTTGGAGTTGATGTAGTAATGGATTGTACAGGTATTTTTACAACATTAGACAAAGCAGGTGCTCATCTTAAAGCAGGTGCTAAAAAAGTTGTTATCTCTGCACCATCAGCAGATGCACCTATGTTTGTTATGGGAGTAAATCATACGGATGCTAAAGCTACGGATACTGTTGTTTCTAATGCGTCTTGTACAACAAACTGTTTAGCTCCTTTGGCTAAAGTGATTAATGATAACTTCGGAATCGAAGAAGGATTAATGACTACAGTTCATGCAGCTACAGCTACACAAGCAGTAGTAGATGCACCATCAAAAAAGGATTTTAGAGGTGGACGTTCTGCTCTAAATAATATTATACCTTCATCTACTGGTGCTGCTAAGGCTGTAGGTAAAGTGATACCAGAATTGAATGGTAAGCTTACAGGTATGGCATTTAGAGTTCCTACCGCAGATGTTTCTGTAGTAGATCTTACTGTAAAAACTAAGAAATCCGTATCTTATGATGAGCTTAAGGCTGTAGTTAAAAAAGCCTCAGAAAATGAATTAAAAGGAGTTTTAGCATATACAGAAGAACCTGTAGTATCTCAGGATTTTGTAGGAGAAGATCATACTTCTACTTTTGATGCAGGTGCAGGAATTGCATTAAATGATAACTTCTTTAAGTTAGTATCTTGGTATGATAATGAATATGGATATTCTTCTAAGTTGGTAGACCTATCATCTTATGTAGGTAATCTATAATAAGGAGTAATAAATTATATTGCCCCGGTTGGGATAAAAAACCGGGGTTTTTTCTTAGCAAACATACACACACAACAAATAAACTTTCAAATGATTTTAATAGCTGACGGTGGTTCCACTAAATGCGATTGGATTCTTCTAAATGAATCTGGCGAGATTGTGTTTAAAACCCGTACAGAAGGATTAAACCCTGCTGTATTTGAGAAGTCTTTACTAGAAAAAAGAGTTCGTGCTAATGCAGAGTTAACGGCACATAGCACAACAATTGATGCAGTTCACTTTTATGGAGCCGGATGTGGCACCGAAAAGCCAGCGGCTATGTTAAAGAAAGTATTTGAAGACTTTTTTGTCAATGCAGATGTGCTTGTTAGAGAAGACATGGTAGCAGCAGTATATGCAGCTACAACAGAGCCTGGAATTGTTTGTATTTTGGGTACCGGATCCAATAGTTGTTATTATGACGGAGATGATATTCATATGGCAGTAGACTCTTTAGGGTATATCCTTATGGACGAAGCAAGTGGTAATTATTTTGGAAAACGGTTAATAAGAGATTACTACTATAAAAGAATGCCTCCAGAAGTTGCTGGAGAATTCGAGAAGCGTTTTGATCTATCTTCTGATTCTATAAAAGAGAATTTGTATAAAAAAGAAAATCCAAATACGTATCTAGCATCTTTTGCAGAGTTTATTTTCACCAGTGAGCGTAATGGATATTTTTATAAAATTATTACAGAAGGTATTCAAGAATTTGTAGAAACAAGAGTATTGTGTTTTCCTGAAGCTCAAAATGTTCCGGTTCACTTCATTGGGTCTATAGCACATTTTAGTGAGGATATTATTAGAGCAGCAGTATGGCCATACCATTTAACAGTAGGAAATATTGTAAGAAGACCAATTGATGGTATTATAGATTACTACAGAAATGATGTGCTGAAAAAGAAACCAAATAACGTATAGACATAGATACCAGGAAAAGAAAGGAGTGATTAATGATAATGTTCTAATATTATTAAATTTTCTCCTTTTTCCATTTTCCATAAACTGGCCACAAAAAAGTATCCGCTTTTAAAATCTTCATAATCACAACCTACGAAATAATCATCGTCATCTTTGATGATTTTTTCGCAGATATGATGTTTCATGCTGTCGTTCCAGAAACTTTCATTTTCTTCTTTTTCAATCCAATCAATAACATCTCTTTCCGAAATAATTCCTAATTGGGTATCCTTGTTTAATATAAGTTTATCAACTTCAGCCTCCTTGAGATATTTAACAAACTCATTACTAATGACTTCTTCTTTCCATATTTTTTTGGAATCCCAGTTCATTAGGTATTTTGTATTTTCCTTATGTATTTTCACGTTACTTTTTTGGGGAATATAGTGCGCAAAAATATATAATTTTACTTATTATATGGTGTAATTTAAGGTAATTCTTGTGCCTTTTCCAGGTGTAGAGCTTATAAAGATTCTACCATTTATATAATTCATACGTTCTTTCATAAAGAACAGCCCCATTCCACCTTCTGCATTATTTTTCGGCTTAGTTGGAATATTGTCAAGATCGAATCCTTGACCATTATCATCTATGGTAATGCTTAAAATTGATTCTGAGCTGTTTATGGAAATTAGAATATAATCTGATGTTGCATATTTAATGGCATTATTCACTGCTTCTTGAGTTACTCGATACAAGTTTGTTTCTACTAAAGAATCAAAACGAGGTTCAGTATCGGATTTGTTTTCAAAAACAATATTCTTACCTGTCAGTTTAGAGAGCTCCTTTGCCATTTTCTGAAGGGCAATACTAATTCCATAATCTTTTAATTCTGGAGGAGTGAGATTAAATGTGGCCGTTCTGATACCTAATATCAGATCTTTGGATAGTTTTTTGAGCCCTTCAATTTTTTGATTTGTCTTTTCAATGTTGTCAGTATTAATCGACTCAATATTAAACTTTAAGGCAGTGAGCATTTGTCCGATGCTATCGTGGATCTCTTTCGCAATTCGTTTTCTTTCCTCTTCCTGAGCTTCAACGATCATACTTGCGTTAGACTTTTGTATTTCCTCTTTTTGTTGATATTCTAAATCATTTAATCGTTCAATTTCTTGCTGTGCCTCTTTTCTTTTGGAGATATCAGAGCAAAGCACCAATCTTTCCGAATTACCAGATTCTTTAAATACATTAAGGATGGAAATGTCTAACCACATCTTTTTGCCATCGTTAGAGGTAAATTCAAATTCTTCATTAAAAACACCTCCTTTATTTTGAGAAATAAGTCGAAGTAGCCTGTTTGTTTGCAGCTCACTTAAATTCATAAGCTCAGCTAGGTTTTTTGAATCGTATCCTTGATTCATATCTAGTACTTTACCGAAACGTTCTCCCAGACTTTTTACCATACCTAGTTCATTAACTCGAGCATATAATAAAGTCTGATCTAAAGCTTTGGTGAGTGATAATAACTCTTGTACATTTTTATTTTGAATTTTTCTTAGTTTTTCGGCATTAGAAGCCATATCCGTAGCTTCTTTTTGCGAAGAAAGAAGATCAGATATGTTTTTTTTGATACTCAATGCCACAGGCCTGAATAAAAGGACAAATTCAAAAATCAGAATTAAAATAATTAAGCAAAACAGTATGTATTCTATCTTTTTAAGCCTAGATATTTTTTCTTGAGCATCTTTTTCATATCTAAACACAATGGCATCCATTTGTTTAAGAAAAAAGGGTTCATTAAAAATCACACTCTCGAGATGAGGTTGTAGAACTTCAGGATTAATGGAATCTTTTTTTGCTATTGACAGTATTTGCAGGCTATTTTCATATATGGTTTCGAAATAAGGTTGTAGAACCAAAAACATTCGTTTTATTTCTGTGCTATCATTTTTTCCTTTAGGTATAGAGTCATTGTATCTTTTAAGTCTTTCGTGGGATGTTTTCCAAAGATCTATTGTTGTTTCTAATTCTGATAGATATCGTTTTTTTGATTTGTCGTTTTTAATATATGACAGTAGTAAAATTTCTTTAGATAATTTTTGACTAAGCATTCGTTGTCTACCAGAAATATTGATAATCTTAGAATCATCAATTTGGGAACTGAGATATTGTTGAATAAAAAATTGTGCCCCAATGGTAAATACAGCAATAGCTCCTAAAGCAATAATATAAATCTTACTTAGGCGATTAAAAGTTTGATGATCTAATGACGTTAACTTGTTCAATGCAAATAAATTATGCAATAGCTTGCTTAATCAAATCTAACCCTTTTTCTGTATATGATAAATTTAGTGCTGCTTGGTGACCTTTTTCCGACATTTTTTTCCAGGTTTTTTGTAAAATATCAATCACCTTTTCATCGGTATGTTTTTCGTAGAATTCCGAGTAATAAAATTCCAGAAATACTAAGCAGATGACATCCTCTAATATTTGAGTATCCTCATCTTTTTTTAATTTTTTCTTTTGTATAAGAAAAGAGACTCTATCTATGATTTCTTTCTCATATCCTACTTCTTGAAGTATCTCTGAAGCTTTTTCTGCATGAAACTTTTTTAACTCTTCCCTCCATTTTAAGTAACCCACTCGATCCATTGGATAGTTGTTACGAGGAATTTCCCATCTGCATAAATGCTGAGCTCTAGCAGCTAACTGTAATACTTCTGGCGCTTCAGAAGTATAAGTATTAAGAATTTGGCTCATTCGTTGACCATAGATCAATTCTTTCGAAATAGATTCTCCGTTAACGATTTCTTTATTAGGATCCTTTGCATTTTCATTGTCAAAAAGAGAAAATGCTTCGGTTAATTTTGTGGTTAGCATATAAGTAATATATATTATAATACCTGCTAAAGTAAGGCTTTTAGTAATAAAATATATTATTCTTCGAAACCAATAAATACGGTATCATCTTCTATTTTTACTGGATATGTTGCAATAGCTGTTAGATTTCCATTCAGATTTTCACCAGTTTCTAGTGAAAATGTTTTTTTATGAAGAGGACACGCAACCTTAGGTACTCCATTATGGTCTCCAATCATCCCTCTACTAAGTACCATTTCATTTTTTTCAGGCGATAAGTTTTGGGTTGCATACCATTTGTTTAGTCTGATAAAGTTAAATACAGCAATTTGTAGGTCTTTATATTTAACGCATGCTCCTCCATCTTTTGGGAAAGCATTAACTGAGGCAGCTTTAAACCAAACTTTTACATCTTCCAATCTAGTGGTTTTATATTTTGTTAGAATTTCTTCCATGTTGTTTTGAATTATAAGCTATTTTATTATTTCCAAGGTTCTGGCATTTTCTGTTCTCTCATAGGCACAAAAACAATGTTGTCATCCTCTTCGTCACTATTCACAAAGTGGTTAAATCGTTTCATTATTTCAGGGTCATTGATAGCCTGAGTCCATTCACATTCAAACTTGTTGACTAAAGTTTTCATTTCATTTTCTAAATCCATAGCAATTCCTAACTTATCGTCAATAATTACTTCTTTTAAATAATCTAACCCACCTTCCAGACGTTCTTGCCAAGCTGCTGTTCTTTGTAACGGTTTTGCAGTACGCATATAGAACATTAAATAACGGTCTAAGTATTTAATCACGGTTTCGTTATCAATTTGTTCAGCAAACAATTCAGCATGCCTAGGTGTTGCTCCACCGTTTCCACCTACATATAGGTTCCATCCACCCTCTACTGCGATTAAACCAAAATCTTTTCCTCTTGCTTCGGCACATTCACGGATACATCCAGAAACTCCACCTTTAATTTTATGAGGAGCACGAATTCCTCTGTATCTATTTTCAAGCTCTATACCAAAACTTACGCTTTCATCCATACCATAACGACACCAAGTTGATCCTACGCAGGTTTTTACTGTACGTAAAGATTTGCCGTACGCATGACCACTTTCAAAACCATTGTTAATTAAATCTTTCCATATTAACGGTAATTGATTTAATGTTGCGCCAAATAAATCGATACGGACACCACCAGTTACTTTTGTGTATAAGTCATACTTTTTAGCAATTTCTCCTAATGCGATTAATTTATCAGGTGTAATTTCTCCTCCAGGAACTCTAGGTACTACAGAATAGGTTCCATTTCGCTGTATGTTTGCCAAAAAGCGATCGTTAGAATCCTGAATGGCATATTCTTTATTAGCTGTATCTGCATTAATGGTAGCCATTAAGGAGGCAATTAGCGGTTTACATAATTCGCAACCGTGACCTCCGTTTCCGTGATTGTCTAGTACTTCATCAAATTTGGTGTATCCTTTTACTTGGATGATTTTATATAAATCCTGTCTGCTTAGCTCAAAATGCTCACAAACCCCATCTTTTATTTCAATACCTAAGGATTTTAGAGTAGCATTAGTTAAATCGGTAACCATAGGTTTACAACCACCACATCCGGTACCAGCTTTTGTGCAACCAATTACTCCGGCAACATCTGTAGCTTCTCCGTTTTCAATAGCACCACAAATTTGTCCTTTAGTAACACTTTCACAAGAACAGATTTGAGCGTCATCGGGTAGATCCATAACATTCCCAAGAAGCCCACCTCCATCACCACCGCGACTACCTAATATAAGATCTTCTGGTTCTTCCGGAAGTTTTATTCCGTTAATGTAAATTTGGAATAAGGAGTTATAATCTGATGAATCACCAATTAAAATCCCACCTAAAAGTTTTTTACCGTCTTTGGAAACATTTATTTTTTTATAAATGCCTTTACGTTTATTTTCATAGGTAATTTCATCTATTACTTCTTTTGCTTCATTAAGTGCATCGCCAAAGCTTGCTACTTCGGTGCCAATTAGTTTTAATTGAGTTGACATATCAATGGATTCCGGCATTTCAGCATTACCACCGGTAATTTGTTGTACAGCGACTTCTGCCATATCATATCCCGGAGCGACTAAACCATATATCATTTTGTTTAGCAATGCACATTCTCCTATAGCATAAATGTTTTCGTCAGAAGTTTGCATTTTTTGATTTACAATAATACCACCGCGAGTTCCAACTTCTAACCCACATTCTTTTGCTACTTCATCGCGAGGACGAATACCCGCAGATACTACGAGCATATCTACTTTTAATTCTGTATCGTCAACATATTGTAAACCTTCTATGGATTTTTCTCCTTGAAGAAATTGTGTTTGTTTCGAAAGATGAACTTTTAAACCTAAGTCCTCTATTTTGGCTTGTAACATATCACTCGCACCCTTATCCAGTTGTCTGGGCATAAGCCTTGGAGCGAATTCGACAACATGAGCGTTTAATCCTAAATTTTTAACTGCATTTGCAGCTTCTAACCCTAATAATCCTCCTCCAAGAACTGCTGCTTCAGTTTTTCCTTGTGCTTTTAGTTTTTTAGCGTAAGCTTCTGTCGCTTCAAGATCTTCAATAGTTCTATAAACGAAAACTCCCTCTTTGTCAACACCCTGAATAGGAGGTACGAATGCAGAAGATCCTGTAGCTAATACTAAGTAATCATAAGTGTATGTGTCTCCACGATGATTAGCTACAGTTTTGTTTTCTCTATTGATCTCCGTAATCATTTCTGATGTATGAAGGTCAATGTTATTGTCTTTATACCAGTTAGCCGATGACATGCTCAAATCTTCTGCAGTTTTACCATCATAAAATTCACTTAGATGTACTCTGTCATATGCACGTCTTGGTTCTTCACCAAAAACTATAAGTTTATAATCGGTAAATTTTTCTGAGACCACAAACTTCTCACAAAACTTATAACCTACCATTCCATTGCCTATTATTACTACCTTCTTCATGAGCTACGTATTTATATGTTCAAAATTAAGTATTAATACGTATTTATTTAATAAGAATTACGTAATTATGACTGCTAGAAATTGAGAATTTTAAAATAATTCATAAAAAAACCTGCGAAATTAGTTTCGCAGATTTTTTATGAATTTATTATTGGAGACTTATTGTATTGGTTTAGGGCTCCATTTAAGGAAATTAGGTTTAATAACTAACTGAACCCATCCCCAGTTTTGTAATCCACTTGCATTAGGCTGATTTTTTAGAAACTCCATTCCATCTGCAGCAAACATTTGAGAATATCCAACTTTTACTGATGCATAAGGGAGTAATTTTTGTGTAAATACGATATCCATTTCAGTTCCAAGGTATTTGTCAGCTTCTGATCCATCAGTATCATTAATAAGAGTAGCTGCGGATGAGAAGTAATGTCCTTTTACAAGAAGGCTAGAGGATTTTCCAAGCTTAAAATTTGCTTTGGCATATATATCAGTTAAACCAACAGAGTTTGCGTGGTTTCCAACATAAAAGTAATCCATATATCCGTTAAACTTATGATTAGTACCATAAAGAGGAAAGAAAGAATAGTTTTTTCCATCCGTTTCGTCTTGATCTGTACCGCTTTGGATTTCAAAACCTCCTCCAATACCAACAGAACCAACTTTTCCATTGGCTTCTAGTCCAACTAAATATGCGGAAAGATCAGTGGATGGACTTGCAGGATCACTAGTGTCAGGACCTTCTCCTGCTTGTAGATAAGCATTTAAAGCAAGACCTACTCCTCCAAATTTAAACTTAGAGTGTGTACCAAATGTATGTGTATGATAGAATCCATCTGTAGCGGCTCCATTTACCACATTTTGAAAAGTATTATTTAATGCTAAAAAGCTAAGCGTTGCTTTTTCTGAAGCTTTCCAGGTTAGGTGTGCATACTCCATAGCTTTATAACTAAAAAAACCAGTAACATTATATATAGTTCCTGTTTGATTACCAGGAAGTGCATCTAGATCATTTTGACTAAATGCAAAACCAAGATCCAATTTAATCTTTTCGTTTCCATATCTTATTAAAGCTAAATCATGAAAACGACCTTGTAATGCCCAGTCTAAACCACCTAAGATTCTCTGATCATCATATGATATCATTTGTCGACCTACTTTAGTAGACCAACCTTTTCCAAAAGCCAAAGACGCCCAGGCTTCTGCAATTTGCAAATTATTATTAGCATCATTATCCAGAATCTGTCTGGTATCTCCCCATACTCTAACATCCTGAACACTAAAATGAGCTTTGAATTTTTCGGAAGTATATCCGAATTTTAGTCTGGCTCTCTGCTGTACAAAAGCTGCAGGATCAGCTCCTTGAGGAACTAAACTATTGAATCCGTGACGATATTCAAATCGATCTCTAAAATCTAAATCAACACTTAATTCCTGAGCTTTCCCCTTAAATACTAACACTAATAATAGTAGTATAGCATAATGTAACTTGTTTTTCATCTCTTAAGTTTTTCGTTTGTTGCATAAGTGCGTTATGCACACTATTGCTATGTTCTTTTCAATTAATCCTATTAGCTGATGCATTAACTGAATAACAAATCTAAGTATTAATACTTATTTTTTGTATTTTTATTTAATAAAAATACTTAGTTATGATTTTAGGATCATTAATTTTGCAAAGCTATTTTTGAATTATTCCTATATTTGATGACTTTGGTGTTAAGATCAGTTTAATTATTTGTTAAGAAATATGGTAAGTATTGTATTGGTAGATGATCATTTTTTGGTAAGAGATGGTATCCGCTCGCTTTTGGAAGATGAAAATCAATATGAGGTGATTGGTGAAGCATCTGATGGGCGCGAAGCTATAGCTTTAGTTCAGTCTCTGCAACCAGATATTGTTATCTGTGATATAAGAATGCCCGAAATGTCAGGTATAGAGACAGTAGAGCAACTTACTGCTTTATCGGTGTCAGCTAAAACCATTATGTTATCGATGCACGATTCTGATGAATATATTCTACAATCTATAAATGCTGGAGCTGACGGATATTTGTTGAAGGATGCCAGTAAAGAAGAGTTTCTTAAAGCGTTATCAACAGTAAGTAAAGGAAATAAGTATTTTAGTGGAGATGTGTCTTCAATATTGGTTAAAAATTTACTTAAAGGTGAAGAGAATGAGACTAAAGTGAAGGAAGTAGTTCAATTAACCAAAGAGAGTGTGAGCTTAAATAATAATCCGTTTGATCTTACAAAAAGAGAAAATCAAATACTAAAGTTGGCTGTTTCGGGTATGACTAATAAGGATATCGCAGCAGAACTGGATATAAGCAAAAGGACTACAGAAGTGCATCGCTTTAATTTGATGAAAAAAATGGGAGTTAAAAATGTGCTGGAACTTAGTAATAAGGCCAGAAAATATAATATGATTTCCTGACCTTATTTTTTTACCTAATCATTAGAAATACTTTCGTAAAGGCCAGTAATTTTATTAAATGATTTGGTTAACTGATTAGTGGTTGAAAATATTTCTTGTAATTGAAATTCTCCATTGAATAAGCCTTTCGGATTTGTTTGGAATTTCTCCCATAACCCCATAATGGACCCTAGTTCTTCTTCGATTTCAGTACTGTTATAACTACTAATTAATAAGTTTCCGATTACAGTGTCGAACTCTGTGTATACACTAGTTAAAACTTTTCTGTATTCATCACTTTCTTCTGTGAACATTGTAGAGGCTGTGTAATATAAACATAGTCTTTGAGAAAGCATTCGTTGTTTTCCTGATACATTTATTGTGTTTACCAATTCTTTATTTTTGTTTTGGAAAAATTGGTTGTTATAACTGAAGTTGTTTTCAATACTGACAACGACATCATTACATGCTTTTAGCAACGATGTATTCATTTTCATTATTCTTAGACAATTTTGAGGGTTTGGTGTACTTGTAATAACTTCTTTGAAAACACTCCATAATTGCTCTACCTTTTTTATGGATAACTTAACTGATGAGCTGGATGCATTTTTCGTTAATATTTGTAACTGCTTTTCAAAAATAAATTTACTAGAATTTAACTCTTTCTTTATAGCAGCATCACTTATTCCTTTCGCAAGTAATAAATAGGCTTTAGACATTTTCTGAGATAACATTCGTTGTTTTCCAGATATATTTATTGCTTTTCCATAAGTAATGGCGCCGAAATTGTTTGACTGAGAAGATATAATATTACACGTAAAAAGGATTACAGAAATAATTAGTAAAGTGTTTGTTTTCTTCTTTTTCATAAGTAAGTTTTTAAATTATTTATAGGGATTGTATGTATTAAATTGGGATTAATACTAATTCATTATGAGGGAAAATATCTACGCTTAATAGGGGTCTTTTCTTCAAAATACTTACTTTTTTTTGACAAAACCAAATATTTGATACTTAGTTTTAGAACGAGGTTTTTTGACTTTTAATCGATTTATGGTAAAGCCATAATCATAGTGTGTTTAAAAAGTTATTGGTCTGTTTAATAATTGTTTAAGATGAAAATCGGGATCTAAGAGAGTTTTATTATTAATCTTGTAATTATCAGGTTTTAAAATTAACAAATACGTAATTAAAGTTTTAAATACTTATTTTTTTGATTAAAATTTATTTTTAATAAGTGTTTATACTTAGTTTTGACATGTTATTTATGAATTAACTAAAATTTTAACATCAAAACAATTTGTACTATGGATGTCTTAGGAAGATCTACAACATTAAATCTTTTAAACTTAAAGAGTCTGCCAATTCGAACTTTCTGGATAACTTCAATAGCTTTTTTCTTATGCTTTTTTGCTTGGTTTGGTATTGTTCCTTTTATGCCTGATGTGATTAGGGATTTAGGTTTGACACCAGATCAAAAATGGAACTCTATAATTGTAGCTGTTACAGGAACAGTTTTCGCTAGACTTTTAATAGGTAAATTATGTGATAAATATGGACCTCGTATATGCTATACTTGGTTATTGATGTTTGGTGCTATCCCTGTAATCTTGTTAGGCTTGGTTCAGACTCCGTTACAGTTTATTCTGTGTAGACTTTTTATTGGGTTTATAGGTGCGTCATTTGTAATAACACAATTTCACACATCTATTATGTTTGCTTCGAATATAGTGGGTACAGCTAATGCAACTTCTGCCGGATGGGGTAATCTTGGTGGTGGAGCAAATAGGTTAGGTATGCCTCTTATAGCAGCTGCAGTGGTGAGTTTTGGTATGGCAGAGACGGAAGCCTGGAGATATTGTATGGTGGTTGCTGGTATCGTTTGTTTTTTAATGGGGATTGTGTATTACTTTTTTACACAGGACACTCCAAACGGAAATTATAAAGAATTAAAAGCTAAAGGAGCTTTGCCTCAATCAAAAAAAGATGAAATTAGTTTTTTGTCCGCTATTAAGGATTATAGAGTTTGGATTCTTTTTGTAGTGTATGCTGCTTGTTTTGGTATGGAGTTAACTGTTTATGGTACTATGGATGATTATCTTCAGAATACGTTTGGTTTGGAGAGGGCTACAGCGGGTAATTTAGTTCTTTCCTTTGCTTTAATGAATATTTTCGCAAGAACACTAGGTGGTTTTTTTGGAGATAAATTCGGAAAACTAAAGGGATTGCGAGGTCGTGTGTTGTTTTTAGCAGTCATTCTTGCAGTAGAAGGGCTTATGCTCTCTTTATTTTCAGGAATGAGTGGATTAGCGTTTGGAATTGTCTTTTTGGTAGGTTTTAGTTTAACTGTTCAGATGGCCGAGGGAGCTACGTTTTCTGTTGTTCCTTTTATTAATAAAAAGGCAATAGGGTCTATTTCTGGAATTGTAGGAGCTGGAGGAAATGTAGGGGCTTTTGTGGCTGCAATGGTATTGAAGTCTAAATCCGCAGTAGCTGAGAAAATGGCTATTTCAAAGAATCAGAATCTAGGACAAGAAGCGATGGATGCGGCTCAGGCTATTGCTTCTTCAGAAGCGGTGTCTGAAGGATATTTTTTAATAGGAGGTTTTGTAGTTCTAACGGCAATTGTTTCATTAACAATAAAATTTTCTACGGAAGATGAAAAAGCTATAGAGCATGAGATAAAAGGTGTTGCTGTGACAAGCTAAGGTTTTATACAGTTTATATTAAAACAAAAAGGCTTTTATATAGATGAGAAAACAATCTATATAAAAGCCTTTTTGTTTTGTTAAGGGTAAATTAAATTCATATCGGTTGAATAAATGTGGAATCAGAATTCATTTAGTACGTAGTTTATAGGTAATTGTAAAAAAACATTTTAGTTATTTATAGTAAAGTCTATTGAATAATATTGGTCGTTTTTTGATTCTTTTCTTGATTATTTATGTTTTTAGAGTGCTGATTTTTAAGAGCTTTGTTGTTTTTTTTTCTTGGGTATTGTCATTCTCTTAAAAATAAGTGGTTAATTTTTTCTACAAAATAATATTTGCCTACTATTTTTTATAAATCAAAAATACTTAGTTAAATACGTATTTGTATATGTATAATTAAGTATAAATACTTAATTTTGTTTTATTCTATTAGCTGAATAATAAAAAAAGTAAATTATGATAAAACTTAATTTTAAAATTATAGCAGTACTCACGGTTTTTACATTGATGTCCTGTGCAGGAGAAAAGAAAAAAGAAATTGCATCAAGTGATGCAAGTCTAGAAGAAGAGACATCAAAGTTAACTATAGAGAAACCACAATTAACTTTTGGTTTTATAAAGTTGACAGATATGGCTCCTTTGGCAATAGCTAAAGAAAAAGGCTTTTTTGAAGAAGAAGGGTTGTTTGTTTCTGTAGAGGCTCAATCAAATTGGAAAAATGTATTGGATCGTGTTATCGATGGACAGTTGGATGGTTCTCATATGTTAGCAGGTCAGCCTATTGCAGCTGGGGCAGGTTTTGGTAGACAAGCAGAATTAGTAACTCCTTTTTCCATGGATTTAAACGGTAATGGTATAACGGTATCTAATGATGTTTGGTCTAAAATGAAGTCTAATGTTCCAAAAGGTGAAGATGGAAAACCAATTCATCCTATTTCCGCCGACGCATTGAAGCCGGTAATAGAATCTTATAAAAATGATGGAAAGGCTTTTAAAATGGGGATGGTATTTCCGGTATCTACGCATAACTATGAAATAAGATATTGGTTAGCTGCAGCAGGTATCAATCCTGGTATGTATTCTAAAGATAATATTCAAGGGCAAATTGATGCAGATGTATTACTTTCTGTAACTCCACCACCACAAATGCCTGCAACTCTAGAGGCTGGTACAATATATGGATACTGCGTGGGAGAGCCCTGGAATCAACAAGCGGTTTTTAAAGGAATTGGTGTTCCTGTGGTTACTAATTATGATATCTGGAAAAACAATCCGGAGAAAGTGTTTGTAATGACTAAGAAGTTTGTGGAGCAATATCCTAATACTGCAACTGCTGTAACTAAAGCATTGATTAGAGCAGGTAAATGGTTAGATACTCCTGGTAATCGTCCAGAGGCAGTGAAAATATTATCAATGCCAGAATATGTTGGAGCAGATGAAGTGGTATTAGCAAATTCTATGACAGGTACTTTTGAGTTCGAAAAAGGAGATAAAAGAGAAATGCCGGACTTTAATGTATTCTATAGACACGATGCTACATATCCTTTCTATTCTGATGGTATATGGTTTCTGACTCAAATGAGACGATGGGGACAAATTCCTGATAGTAAGCCTGCAGCTTGGTATGATAAAACGATTAAAGATATCTATCGTCCTGATATTTGGAAAAAAGCGGCTAAACTCTTAGTTGATGAAGGTCATCTTGAGGCTTCAGAGTTACCTAAAACAGATGGTTATAAACCAGCAACTACTGATTTTATTGATGGAAATAAATATGATGCTAAAGATCCAATAGGGTACATCAATAGTTTTGGTATTGGAAATAAAGAAAATACGGAAGGTGTTTCAAGTATTGAGAAATAAAAAGAGAGTATTCTCTTTTTGTTTCTCCTTCTAGCGAAAAACAAGCAAAGTAATCTAATATCTCTAGTGCAGAAAATGATGTGTTTTAAATGACTGGAGAGAATAAGTTTTAAAAGAAATAAAATGAAAGATAGGTCTATACATATTCTCAATTTTGTAGGATTAGGTTTTTTTGAACCAGCCATAAGGTTGGCTACTGGTGAGGAAATAAAGAAGAATTTAATTGCTTTATTTAAAAAAGTATTACTGCCATTATTGTCAGTAGGATTGTTTTTGGTGTTATGGCATTCTGGTGCTACATATCTATATAATTTAGAAAAAGATGCTCGAATCGAAAAGGCCTTAACGGATCAAGGAGAAGCTGCAGCGTTAGAGATGCGTACGTGTATTGAATCAGGTGATATAAGTTGTCAGCCTAATACATTACCATCACCGGCCCAAGTTTGGACTGCTTATGAGTCACTTTTGGCAGATCATGTGATTATATCCGATAAAAAGACAGCTTTCGCGGAGAAAGTAGCTACAACAAACGCACAAAGAGAAGCACAAGGATTAGCGCAAATTACATATACCGGAAGGCCATCATTTGTAGATCAAATATTTACAAGTCTTAAAACAGTGTTTGCAGGATTTTTGTTAGCCTTATTCATTGCGGTTCCTATTGGAATTATGTTAGGATTAAGTAAGACACTCAGATCATCTGTAAACTGGTTGATTCAGATATTTAAGCCGGTTTCTCCAGTTGTTTGGTTGTTATTGGTGTTTATGATTGTGAAAACATTGACTCGTGGTTCTGACTCTGATAGTTCCTTTATTATCTCATTTATAAGTGTTGGATTATGTTCTATGTGGGCAACACTGGTGAACACAAGTATGGGAGTGTCTTCAGTTGATAAAGATTATATAAATGTAGCTAAGGTGCTTCAGTTGAGTGTTGCGCAAAAAGTGTTTAAGATTATTTTACCATCTTCATTTCCTTTAATATTTACAGGTTTGAGAATTACTTTATCAGTAGCTTGGATGGTATTAATTGCTATAGAGTTGTTAGCACAAAGTCCGGGATTAGGTTCTTTTGTTTGGGAGGAATTTCAGAATGGAGCAAATGACTCAAACTCTAAAATTATCGTAGCGATGTTTGTAATCGGTATTATAGGGTTTTTATTAGATCGCATCATGTTAACGATACAAAAGTTTGTCACTTTTACAGAAGAAACAGCTTAAAACATAGATTATGGCATATATAGAATTAAGAAATGTATCCAAATCTTTTGGAACCGGAAAAGATCGTACACAAGTATTGTCTAATATTAATTTGGAAATTGAAGAAGGAGAATTTGTTGCCATTGTTGGTTTTACTGGTAGTGGAAAAACTACGTTAATAAATCTTATATCTGGTTTGTTAATGCCTGATGAAGGTCAGGTTTTATTTAAAGGAGAGCCGGTTACAGGGCCTAGTCACGAGAGAGGAGTGATTTTTCAGAATTACTCACTATTACCTTGGTTGAATGTTCGTAATAATGTAGGTATGGCAGTGAAGGAGGCATTTAAGAAAATGTCCAAAAAAAATAGAAGTAAACGTGTAGAGGATTATGTCGAGATGGTAAATCTTTCGCCTGCTATTGGTAAATTACCTAAAGAACTTTCAGGAGGTATGCGACAACGCGTATCTGTTACTAGAGCTTTATCAATGAGTCCTGATGTGATTTTGATGGATGAGCCGCTGAGTGCATTAGATGCTTTAACTAGAGGGAACTTACAAGAGGAAATTCTTAATATCTGGAACAAGGATAAGAAGACGGCCTTATTGATTACTAATGATGTTGATGAAGGGATTTTAATGGCAGATCGGATCATTCCATTGAAGCCTGGTCCGAAAGCTACACTTGGACCTGAGTATAAAATCAATCTGGAGCGGCCCAGAGATAAAGCAGCGCTTAATCATAATGAAGACTATAAGCAACTCCGTAATGGTATTATGGAATATCTTATTCAAATAGGAGAGCAAAGAGCTTCTAAAAAACAAAGCAATTACGTGTTGCCTGATATCAAACCCAGAGTTAAAGTTACACCTTTTGGGAGAATGAGTTTTAGCTAAAACATAGTAAAATGGAAACATTGAAAGAATTAAAAGAGGTAAGAAGAATACATAATGGATTGTTTGAGGATAAGTATATGTTAGATATTTCTCAGTTGACTAAAATCTATCCAACACCTAAAGGAGATTATGTAGTTTTAGACGATCTTGATTTAAAAGTAAAACATGAAGAGTTTATCTCTATTATTGGTCACTCAGGTTGTGGTAAATCTACATTGCTCACTATGATTGCTGGACTTAATCCTATTTCTAGAGGAACAATTGTAGCGGATAATCAAACAATTAGAGGTCCTGGGCCTGATCGAGGAGTTATATTCCAGTCTCCTAGTTTGTTGCCCTGGATGACCGCATATGATAATGTGATGTTGGGTGTTAAACAGGTATTTGGACACGGAACGAAAAAAGATAGAGATGATATTGTGAAATATTATCTATCAAAAGTAGGTTTGGAAGATGCCATGTATAAGAAGGCAAAGGAATTGTCTCAAGGGATGCAACAACGTGTTGGAATTGCTAGAGCATTTGCACTGAAGCCAAAGGTATTGTTATTAGATGAGCCATTCGGAATGTTAGATTCTCTTACGAGAGGAGAATTGCAAGATGTGTTGATAGAGGTTTGGAATCAAGAAAAAATTACTGCTATCATGATTACTCACGACGTTGACGAGTCTATTTTTCTAGCAGATAGGGTGATTATGATGACAAGTGGGCCAAGAGCAAAAGTTGGAGATATACTGGAAATCGATTTTGAACGACCTCGTTTAAGAAAAGATGTTTTGGAGCATCCCGACTATTATAAATACAGGGAACATTTGATAAATTTTCTTGAGCATTAGAATTTTGTAAAGGAAATATTCAATTCTTAGTATACACCTTATATTGTTGTTTAGGTATAAATGACAGTATAAGGTGTTTCTGTTTATCGGTTTTTGTTAATACTGCTTAAACACGGTTTATGCATTAAAAAATCTATTATATCTGGGAACTACTTCAAATACAATCGCCTTTGCTTAGTTTTTTAATGTAACCATAGCGATGCTATGCTAAAATTAAGAAAACTGTTGTATTTATTGTATCTCCCAGCTTCATTACGAGGTTCTAATGCATAAATAGGGTTAAATAAGACTGTTTTATAACTATTAAACTTACTAAATATTAAAATTTCGCTAATTCAAATTGCAAAAAAAATAATTTAACTAAACGTTTTTTTGTTAAAATGTAATAATTTAGTATGAACCTCTAATTTTTTAGGGGTCATTTGCTTTTTTATGTGTTTTATGTATAGATTTGTATCGTTTTTATAGGGTTACTTTATGATAAATTACATTTTTTGATGAAATAACCCTATAAAAATTAGGGATAGTTGTTTAGAGAAAGAATTTTTTAAAAAAAGGAGTATGAATATAGAAGAGTTGATAATGGTATCAATTACAGAATTTTTAGATGTTGAGGTACACCGGGATACCGGAAATCTTGATTTCTCTTCCAAAATAGAAATCGTAAAAAAGCGTATTACCAATAAAGTCAAAAATAGCCCTGATGCTTATGGTATGGTTAACGGTGTAGAAGGATATGAGTATGAAATGTTTTTTAGTAGTAATCCTAATGACATGATTAAAATTGATGGATGGATACCTATTGATACTAGTAGGATTGAAAAAGCTGATAAAATAGACGAATATATAGAAATTGGATTGCTTAGGAGGATAGGAAGCTCTTTAAGCTAACAAACATTAGTTATTGGTTTTGTTAAGAGTATGTTTTGCTAAGTCAATTTCATAATTAGATAAGTATTAACCCAAAAATAACACGAACAATGAAAGTAAATGAATTAATTACCGAAGCTATTACAGAGTTTTTAGAAGTAGAAGTAAGCAGAGATACAGGTAATCTGAATTTTGCATCTAAAATAGAAATCGTAAAAAAACGTATTACTAATAAAGTCAAAAATAGTCCAGAGTCATATGGAGTAAATAATAATTCGGATGCGTATGAGTATGAAATGTTTTTTAGTAGCAATCCTAATGACATGATTAAAATTGATGGATGGATACCAATTGATACTGGGAAAATTAAAAAAGCTGATAAAATAAAAGAGTATATAGAAATCGGTTTATTGAGAAAAATTGAAAAAGCAGCCTAGACTGTAACGTTATAGTTCATAAATTTTTCCAAAAAGGAACAAGTTATAAGCTCTGTTTGTTGAATATTGGTATATTTAGTCTAATATTTGAACAAGCAGAGCTTGTTTCTTTAGGTATGGTTTTTTTAAACTCAATTAGATAATAAATTATGCATTTTTATAAAGAAACTACTTTTGCTTATTTGATAGTAAAGTGTTTACATTAGTGTTTATGAAAACATATAGGGTTTTATCCTAAATAATTTAGTGTTTGAAACCTTAAAGACTAGTAGCTTTAAGTGTTTCTTGTGTTGCCGGTTACGAGAAGTCGTAACCGGCTTTTTTTAGAGTGCTTTTTTTTACTAGAGGTATTATCGAAATAATACAGGCTATGGGGATGATGATGTATATCCAGTAAGGAATAGGAAAGGGATCTCCTTTTGCATAAGAATGTAATCCTGATAAGTAATAGTTTACTCCAAAAAAAGTCATAATGAGGCTTCCTAAAGCGAATAAACTACACACATTGTAAATATATAGGTAGTTTTTGGGAATTATAATTCTTATGTGAAGTACAAAGGAATAGATGATAATACTTATCAAAGCCCAAGTCTCTTTAGGGTCCCAACCCCAATATCTTCCCCAGGATTCATTTGCCCAAATACCTCCCAGAAAGGTCCCGATAGTTAGCATATATAGGCCAATTGTACTGGTGATTTGATTGATATTAGTAAGTTTTTTTATTGTATTTTCTGTCTCTGTATACTTAGAAAAGGAATTAATGCACATTAGTAATAGCGAAATTAATGAAAGAAGAGATCCTAAGGCTAAAAAACCATAGCTGCCAGTTATGATCGCTACGTGAATTAATAACCAGTATGATTTTAGCACAGGAACTAAATTAGTAATCTCTGGATTCATTAGGCTTCCGTGAGCAATGCCAATCAAACAGATAGCTAATATTGATGAGGCAGCAGGGGCAAACGAGCTTTTTTTGTGAAAAATGAGCCCTGCAAACATTCCTATCCACGCGATAAATATACTTGCTTCGTAACCATTACTCCATGGCGCATGTCCCGAAATGTACCATCGCAATATAATGCCAAAGCCTTGTAAGATGAATAGAATGAATATCAAAAAGAGGGTGCCGTCAATGACTTTTTTTAAAGGATTGTTGTTTGGCTTAAATGTTATTAGGAAACTAAGGAGTACTAATAATATTCCTAGACACGTATATCCGATTAGGCACCACAAAAATATTGGATTGTTGTTAAACCATATCTCTAAACTTACTTTTGTGTCCGATAAGATCACCGTTGCTCCTTGATTTTTCTGGAAGCTTTTAATTAACTCAATAGTTTCATCTGATTTTTGCCAATCTCCATTTTTAGTTCCAATGGTAAGGTTTGTAAAGTAGGTAGGTATGATTTTTGAATAAAAAAGTTGATCATCTTCATTGAATGTTACTTCTTTATCTATTGGCGCATACCATTTCAAAGATGCATCATCTTTTTTAGGAAAAATCTTAAGAAATTGTCCATTAAAGATCCCCCAAATAATATTGATGCGTTCATCGATTTTAATAACATCTTTGTCAAAAACTGAACGTTTTCCCGGAGCTTTTGCATAGGCTTTATTAACTAAAGATTCAAGTTTATAGTTACCCTGGAAATCGAAAAATTGTGAAGCACTTGTGTGTCCTAAGGTGTTGATGTCAATTAATTCTTTTAGACTATTAATTGTTTTTTTTTCAATTTTAATGAATTCTATCAGTTGCCATGAATCTGGCTTATACTGCATACCCAAGAATATTTGGGTAGGGGTAAGTTTTTGCTTTTTGTTTTCTTTGTCAATATAACTAAAGCTGCTTTTGCCATGAATTTTTCTGATCAATTCTAATGATAATGTGCTAATTGGCTTTATTCTTCCTTGAAAGTCTTGAACCTGAACAGTGGCAAATTTCTTTGCATGAGTAATGTCAATAAGTTGTCTGCTAATTAACTCATAAGGTTCTAAGTGATGTAATTGTTGCGCTTGTACTTGGTTTGCAAAAAGCAATAGAAGGCTTAAAACCCTAAATAGGATGTTTTTTTTCAACGTAATAGTTTTAGTGTTAATCCGAAATGAGAACTTTTCCAACATAGACTTAATAACATTCCAAGTGCCAATAATGCATAACCAAGATAGGTGGTGAAGGTTCCCCAATAATCATGATTTACAGAAAGAATAGTGCCGCTTTCATCAGGAAGATATGCGGATTGAAAAAAGCGATACCCTTTATGATTCAGGACATTATTCATGAAAATAGTGTAGTCAAAGAACCTGTTTTTTTCTTGAATTTCTACATTGCTGTAAAAAGCTGATGGACTATTAGATCCTGGATATCGCTCTAGTATAAAATCTTTTAAAAAGATAGAGAAAGGGAGTTTAATTGGTTTGGAGCCATATCGAAGGTTTATATGAATGCCATTTATGAATAAAGTGCTATAAGGGTTCATGTATCCTGGACCTCCAAATAATGTGATTTCTTTTGTTTCTTTACCCGACTCTAAGGATATTATGATAGCGGCTTCTGGGTTTTTAATTTCTGGATCTTTTTCCTTTGAAATGATTTCTAAATAGTGGTTTTCTGATATTTGGTTAAAAACTATGGGTACATTGTTGATTTCACTCAGTGCTTTAAATTGTAATGGTACAAGAGTGTCTTTGGGGTAAAAACTGGCTTTGTTTAGTATCATAGAAAAGTAATTTGTGTCTTCTGGGAATGATGCTAACCAAGTGTCATTGTTTTTGGTAATGAAAATATCTTTCTTTGATTTGTGTGAGCTTTCAAAAGCAATTGGGATTCCATAAATTGTTTCTCGTGCTCCTTTTTTGATGTAAAAATCCTTTCTATCATCATTATCAGCAATTACAATGTGTAGATAGGTTGCCCCTTTAATAGTATCTTTCAGACGATAATGTGCTCTAGGGATGTATTTTTTTAGGTTAACCTTAATATTTTTATTTTCAAAATCGTAATTCTCACTAATAGTATTGAGTCCAAGTTCGCTCATGAAAATTGGATTGCTAGAAAAATTCTTATTAACTGAACCGTTACCTGCCTCCAGTTGGAGATAGCTATCTATAGAGATCATTCTGTTACTGGCAGTCTCTTCTTTTATGGTCATTAATGCTTCGTAGCCTCTATATCTAGTGATTCCAGAACCTAGAATAATTATAATAAATGCTATATGAAATAAAAAAACAGGTGCTTTTTCCCAGCTAAAAAGATTGTATTTGGCAATATTGCCCAGAAAATTGAAAGCAAGAAGAAGTACTAATATTTCGAACCATTTCGCATTGTAAACGAGTGCTTTGGAGGTTTCAGTTCCGTAGTCGTTCTCGATAAAAGTTGCAATAGCCATAGTAACAGCAAATACAAGTAATAGTATTCCGCTTGTGCGATTAGAAAACAGTATTTTTAATATGTGTTTCAATGGCTTTCCCTTTTTAAATATTCTCTCTCTTTTATTCTATGTATTCTGTTTTTTTTGAATATAAATGAGGTTATTCTTGCATTCCTAATTCCACCCATTTCTTGATCACTTCAATTGCACAACTATCGATTTTAACTCCTTTTCGGTAAGGCATAGGAATGAAGCCCTGAGCGTGAGTGATGGATCCAATTAATTGCCCGCTTTCTCCGGATTTTTTTAAGTTCGTGTAATCAAAAATTTTATGTCTTGATGCTTTTTCTTTATATACATCCTGGGCGTGGCATTTAAAACAGTGAATTTCTATTAGTGATGCTACCTGATCGTTATAAGTTATATTTTGAGGGATGTCACACTGTGGTTTTGGTTCTCCGTTGCAGGATGTAAAATTGATGAATAGTATTAGTAAGAATATTAGCTTTATTATTGTAGTAGAGTTCATGATCAGTTTTTTTTATTCAAATGTTTAAGGTGTCATTTGACGGAATATTTCTTTTTCATTTTTAACCATTCTTCTTCACTTAATGGTTGATATTTCTTTTTGTCCGAAAAAGGATCTGCTCCTCCTTTTAGGTATTCCTGAATTTTTTCTAACGGAATGGTGTCTTTCATTTTCTCAGCTACTTTATAAATATGGTTGCCATGAAAATCGTGGCATTGTAGGCAAGTATTCCATTGTTTATTAGCGATCAGTTCTTCATGAGGGGTGTCGATAGGGTCATTTTTCACCTCTAAATCATAGTGACAATTCACACAGAATGCAGCATCTTTAAGAACTATTCTGGTATCATTGTGTTCTCTATGGCAAGTTTCGCACTCTGTAGCGTTTATATTTGCGATTGCTTCTTTAAATCTAGGTTCTAGAAAACGATGCGTAGGATGACGGTCATTAGGCCTATCGTGGCATTCCAAACATTTTTTGTTATCTACATTTTCAGTTCCAAAATCAGCTTTGGTTTCACGCATTCCAAATGTGTAAGCTATATTAGATTGTAATTGTTGTATTAAGTTTCCCTTTGCATCCGTATGGCAAGCGTTACAAGACAAGCCTTCGTGTCCTGTATTAAGTGGTCCTAGACTTAAAAAGTCTTCTGATTGTTTTAGAGGTAAAATAATATATATGATGATACCTATAATGATTCCAATTATAGAGCCAATCCGTTGCCTTTTTCTTAGTGGATTTTTACTAAACATACAGTTTTAATCGTTTAGAAAGCTAATGCTAACATTATTAGAAGCTGGGAAACTTATACAGGTTAAAATATCTCCGTTTGCAACTTCTTCCTCTGATAAAAAGTGACCATCAATCATTTTTACTTTTCCTTTTATACATTTAGCTTTACAACTACTACACATGCCTGATCTGCAGGAGTAGGGTAGCATGATGTTTTCTGACATTGCCGCTTGCAGGATCGTTTTGTCTCCCGAAACGCTTATTTCATGCTTCTTTTTTTCTTGATAGATAATTACATTGCTTATTAGATCTTTAGCATCACTAGATGTTATAAAATTGGAACTAAATGCTTCTAGTTTAATTTGATTCCTAGTAATACCATTATTTGCCAATATTTCTTTAGCTTTATTCATAAAACCTTGTGGGCCACACATCATATATTTACCATCGTGATACTCTAACATGTGTGTTTCCATAATTTCTGTAACCAGTTCTTCATTTAATAAATCTTGATGGTAGTTTAGTTTGTTAGAGATGTTTTTTTCCAGTATATGTTGGGTGCTTAAACGGTTTGGATACTTTTCTTCAAGATCTTCAAGTGCTTTTTTAAATATGATGGATTCCTCATTTTTATTTGCATAAATCAAAACGATTTTAGATAAAGGCTCTTTTTCTAAAACAGTTTTAATAATAGAAAATATAGGTGTTATACCACTTCCTCCTGCGAAAAAAATATAGTTGTGTTTTGCCTTTTTATCAGGTTCTATGTAAAAACTACCAGCGGGTTTTTCAATCTCTATTTTTTGACCTGCGGTTAAGTTTTCACAGATATAATTAGAAACTAATCCTTTCTGTACTTTCTTGACAGTGATTCGTAGGAATTTATCTGTGAATGGACTGCTGCTAAACGAATAAGCCCTTTTTTCAATTTTATTTTTAATAGGAATTTTTACAGTAAGAAATTGTCCTGGTTTGTATTTGATTTTGTTAAAGAATCCTCCTTTGTTAAGAATAACACTAACGGCATCTTCGGTTTCGTGAATTATCTCTTTGACGGTTAACAGCATAATACTTAGTTTTTTATTTGTAATAAAACACAACACCAATATGAAAAACTACTAAAAATGTAATAACTACAGAGAGCAGTACATGGGTAATCATCCAGGATTTGAATATCCATTCTTTTTGATTTTTAATAATATCAAGATTGATAGTGCCTAAAATCATATTAATGAAAAATATATAGGATAATAGTGCCAAGTATCCATATCCAAATTCTAGTGCGTGTATGTAAAAAAATATTGGCGAAACTACTCCAATCCACTTGTGCAAGCTTGTAAAACGGATGGCGTGTTTTTTTAATTTTTTGGACACTCTGGTCAAGGTAAGTATCCATTGAAACAGTATGAATGCTCCAACAAATACTCCAGACCATCTTTTGTATTCTTCATCGAGTTGTAGATCATATAGCCATTGCCACTTTAGATCTAAAAGGTATTGTAGGATATAGAATGTGAATAAACTAAATCCAATAAACAAAAAACTATATGATTTTTTCACTCTATCCGAAGTATTTGTTCTTAATTAGAAGCTAAGCCTTTTGTCTTAGTTGTTTTTTGGTTCTCGGCCAGTAACAATTTTTCAAGACTATGATAGGAAGCTAATTTCCTTACGCTGTCAATAAATACTTCTGCTGTTGGTAGGTAGAAGCCTTTAGAAGGCCATTTATTACCAATTTGTGGTTTTGTGCTATCGTTTTTAAAAGCAGCTATTTCTTCGAGATATGCATTGTAGATAGCTTTTGTGCCATTTCTGTATGCATTTATAACTCCTATGGCTTCTTTGTATGATAAAGAGTCAGAAGGATATTGCCAGGTAGTTGCACCCATAACATCACCTAGTTTCCAATCAGTTTTTGTAGTGCTTTTATGATCGTTGTGGCAGTTAACACAAGGAGCTGCTACAGCGAGATCTGCAAACATAGAAGTGTATAATTTCTGATCTTCTTCATAGAAATGTTGTGGTTTTTGATCCGTCTTTATTTTAGCAAATAGTTCTGCTTGTTTTCCCTGAAATTTGTTTGAAGCATTAATAGGGAAGTCAGAACCTAAGTATAACCCTAGCGGCACATCACTTTTTCGAATATCAGAAGAAATTCCTCTTAAGAATAGTGCGGGAAGTGGACCTGCTTCTACTTCGTCATCTTGCCAGTCCTCGTCGAATTTTAATCCTTGTTTTTTTCCGGCTCCTACAATTCCTTTAGTGTACAATGTTCTAGTGATATCATTTTCTTCAGCAACTAAGGTAAGTACGTCTGCAACCGCTAGTACTTTGTCTGATGATTCATTTGATGCGGTTTCTTCTGGTACCCCGCCACAGGATTGAAGAATAACAGAATATCCTGTTACTAGTAAGAAAAATATTCCCTTTGCTTTTAGATGATTCATTTTGTTGTGTTTTATGTTAATTACTTTTACTAATATTTCTATGCCACTTCTCCGTATGCGGCAGTTTTCATAACAGATGCCATAACACCATAAGTGTCAGCCCAAGCTGTTTCTACTTCTGGTGTGAAATCTTCTCCAAGTCCAGTTTCCAAAGTACTTAGTAATGCAGCGCCTACTGTATCATAATGCGAAGATTCCACTTTGTAATCGACATGTCTTTTTCCTAAATCTTGTAATATTGGTATAAGTCTATCTATATTGCTTAGTCCAGCTACTGCAGAAGAAAGCATAGTCATTAATTTGTTTCCTTGTCCTTTCATAGCTTCTGCATCGTTAGCTGGGAATATCTTTTTTAACTCAGGATCTAATTCGAAAAGTTTATCGTAAAAAATTCCTGCGGCAGCTTCCGCAATGGGTGCAACTTTACTAAAAGATGTTTGTACCAATTCAATTGTGCGTTTTTCCATAATTACGTTTTTTTAAAGTGAAACAATAAAAATTAAGTATAACTACTTAATTTTGTTTCAAATATATTCGAATGACTAGTAAAACACAAATATCAAATATTTAATAAAAACGTTTTTATGTCTATTTTTTATTCATAAAAAGCTTATATTCTATATATAATTGATTTATTTAACTTTTTATTTGAAAATAAATTAATTTTAAATTATTGATATTACATGACTCTTAAAAATACGTATTTGAACTTAATTTACACGTTTTGTGATAATCGTTTTATTCTGTTCTTTTTTTGCAAAAATGACAATTATATGCAGTATATAGACCTAGTGGAATGCATGTGGCTAAACCTAGATGAAAGATTGTATTCACTCGTTTTTAGATATAGTACAGTACTTTGAGTTCGTTTGAATTTTAAATATTAGAGAATCAGTATGCCTCTTTTTTTTGAAAAATGTTTTTTTGATATATTCTTTTATGGATTTCATAAATCACAACACTATTTGAAGTCTTCTCATATAATTTGGTTTGGTTTTAAGTAATAATACTTAATTTTGTGATTGTGTTTAATCGTAACAAAACTCTTTTATGGCATTTAAATCTTATAAGACTACCTGTTCGTATTGTGGTGTTGGTTGTGGAATAATAGCTAAAAAAGATGCTAAGGGGGTGATTACTGTAGAGGGAGATCCCGATCATCCTGTGAACAAAGGAATGTTATGTTCTAAAGGAATGAACTTACATCATGTTGTTCAAGACAAGAGTGATCGGATTTTGTATCCAGAGATGCGATGGAGTAAAGGACATGAGCGTCAGCGAGTATCTTGGGATCAGGCTTTTGATCGTGCAACAGCAGTTTTTAATACTATTATTGATAAATATGGTCCTGATAGTGTAGGATTTTATGTTTCAGGACAATGTCTTACCGAAGAATATTACCTGGTAAACAAACTGACTAAAGGATTTATTGGGACTAATAACGTAGATACTAATTCTAGATTATGTATGAGTTCTGCAGTTGTGGGATACAAACAGGCGTTAGGGGAAGACAGTGTTCCCATTGCATATGAAGATATAGAATTAGCTGATTGTTTTATGATTGCCGGAGCTAATCCTGCATGGTGCCACCCAATTTTATTCAGAAGAATTGAAGCGCATAAAGAACAAAATCCGGATACCAAAATTATTGTAGTTGATCCAAGAAAAACGCAATCTTGCGATATTGCGGATTTACATTTACAAATCATACCTGGTACAGACGTTGTATTATATAATGCCATTGCTAAACGATTAATCGATCGAAGAAAAATCGATAAAAATTTTATAGCAAACCATACAGATAATTACGAATTGTTAAAAGAATCTTTGCAATCCACTTCATTAACGGATGCTGCAAAAATATGCGGGATTACTGTCGCTGATATTAAGAAAGCAGCTTCCTTTATAAGCAATGCTAAAGGGTTTATAACGCTTTGGGCAATGGGATTAAACCAGAGTTCCATAGGAGTAAATAAAAATAATGCGCTTTTAAATCTATCCCTACTCACGGGGCATATCGGAAAACCTGGATCAGGTCCCTTTTCATTAACAGGTCAGCCTAATGCAATGGGCGGTAGAGAAGTAGGAGGAATGGCTAACCTGCTGGCAGCCCACAAGGATTTAGGTAATAAAGAACATCGAACAGAAGTTGCTAATTTTTGGGGAGGAAAAGAAATTTCAGAGAAACCGGGATTTACAGCTACAGAGATGTTTGATGCATTAGAAAGTGGAAAGCTAAAAGCTGTATGGATTATTTGTACAAACCCGTTAGTAAGTCTTCCTAATGCCAATAAGGTAGAAAAAGCTTTACAAAATGCCAAGTTTGTTGTTGTTCAAGATATTTCATATCGTTCGGAGACCTTAGAGTATGCTGATTTAGTTTTGCCAGCTGCTGGTTGGGCAGAAAAAGAAGGAACAATGACCAATAGTGAGAGGCGTATTACATATTTGAATAAGGTAGTTAATCCTCCAGGAGAAGCATTACCAGATTCAGAGATACTTTGGAAGTTTGCGCAGCGTATGGGATATCGTGGATTTGATTATACATCAGTAGAAGAGGTATACAAAGAACATTGTCGATTGACTAAGGGTACGAACATTGATATTACTGGTTTAAATTATGATCGACTAAAAAACGAAGGTAGTTTTCAGTGGCCAGTACCAGAAAGTAATCATTCAGGAACTGCACGTTTATTTGAAGATAAACGTTTTTATACAGATACAGGTAATGCAAAGTTTGTAGTACCAAGGTTTACTAAACCAACTTCAGAACTATTAACTGAGAAACATCCGTTGATTTTAACAACAGGTAGAGTTCGTGATCAATGGCATACCAGAACCAAAACAGGGAAGGTAAATAGATTATTAACCCATATTCCACATCCTTTTCTAGAAATGAACCAAGTAGATGCTTTTCTGAGAAAGATAAAAGATGGCGATATAGCCGTAATCGAGAGTAAACGAGGAAAAGTACAGGTCAAGGTTAAGGTTAGTGATGCTATTGGCAAAGGAGTTGTGTTTTTACCAATGCATTGGGGTAAAGTCTTAGGGAATGATTACGGAAGAGCTAATAATCTAACAACCAGTATTGTTGATCCTATTTCCAAAGAACCTGACTTTAAGTTCTCTGCTGTACAGGTTTCAAAATTTGTAAAAGAAAAACAGAAGATTTGTATCATTGGCGCGGGTACCGCCGCTTATCGTTTTATACAAACGTATAGAGAACATAATATGGAAGATGAGATTACTGTTTTTTCTAAAGAACCATATCCTTTTTATAATCGTGTTTTACTACCAGAATACGTAAGCGAAGAACTTACTTGGGAGCAATTGCAAAAGATGCGAGAAGGAAGTATGGAATCTCTTAAGGTAACTTTATCTACAAGCAATCCAATTGAGGAAATTAACCGAGAGGAAAAATACCTTATTGATAGCAAAGGAGAAAAACATCAGTACGATGTAGTGCTAATGGCGACAGGTAGTAGGGCTTTTGTCCCAAAAGAAGTACCTATTCATTTACCGGGAAGGTTTACTATGAGGGATCGTGGTGATGCAGATAAACTAAAGAAATATCTCGATGATACAGGTTTGCCAGAAAATAAACAACATGTAACTATTGTAGGAGGTGGACTATTAGGTCTGGAACTAGCAGCAGCACTGCGTAAAAAGGAAGTGAACATCACTATTATTCAACGAGGAAATCGATTGATGGAGCGTCAGCTGGATATTGTAGCTAGTCGTTTGTTGGCAGAAGATGTGCGCGAAAAAGGAATACAGATTCATTTTGACAATGAGGTGGATACGGTATTTAATCAGGATTCTGGGTCATTATTAGTAAACCTGAAATCAGGAAAATCATTTACTTGTAATGCTGTAGTTTATTCTATTGGTACCATCCCAAATATTGATTTGGCAAAAGCAGAAGGTGTTACTTGTCGTCGTGGAATTGTAGTAAATCAATATTTGCAATCTAGTGATCCAGATATTTTTGCGGTAGGTGAGATTGCCGAATTCGAAGGTAATTTATTCGGAATTACAGCTGCTGCAGAACAGCAAGCAGATGTGGTAGCAAAGTATCTTTTAGGAGATTTTAGTGCAATTTATAAAGGATCTGTATTTATGAATATTCTGAAGTTTGAAGATCTGGATCTTTGTAGTATTGGTAATATTGATATGCCAAAAGATGATCCTACTTATGAAGAAGTTATTTTTATGGATGTAGGTAAACGATTTTACAAGAGATGTATTGTTAAAAATGATTGGCTGGTAGGTGCAATTTTGATGGGTGATAAGAGTGAGTTCGCTGATTTTAAAAGACTAATCGAAGAGAAAATAGAATTATCAGAAAAAAGAGAAGAATTACTTAGATCGTCACAACCAGACGAACCTGTACTTGGTAAACTGATTTGTTCTTGTAGTCAAGTGGGTGAAGGTAATCTAGAAGAAGCGATAAAATCTGGCTGTGAAGACTTCTCAGAACTATGTATTAAAACAGGAGCAGGATTAGGTTGTGGTAGTTGTAAACCCGAAGTAAAAGAAGTATTGAATAATGTAATGCAATTAGCTTAGGTATGGAAGAATTTATGCATAGAATAAATATAAAAGGTGGAATTTTATCACCTAGCGAATTGCAACGAATTATAATGTATGCCGAGGACCTAGGATTAGAAACTTTTCATTTTGGATCAAGACAGGACATTATATTTCCTTCTAAAGATTCCAAAGGAAATGTAGTCTCCGAACATCAATTATTCAATACTGATTTTTTCGCTCCAGAAACAGAACAGAATATAAGCTGTTCTTACGTTTCTATAGATATTTTTAACTCTACCGTTTGGTTACGAGGGACAACATATTTATATATTTTAGAGCAGTTTAGGTATAAGCCAAAACTAAAAATTAATATCTCTGACCCACAACAACAAATGGTATCTTTATTCTCAGGAGATCTTAATTTTATTGCATCTACAAACGAAGATTATTGGTATTTATTCCTAAAATTACCAGGATGGGAAGAAGTGTTTTATCCAGTCTTGATATTTACCTGGGATATCGCAAAAGTAGCTCAGGAAATCGAAAAAATATATCAAAAAGTGAATAATGTTGATGAACTTTTTCAGTTTCTCAACGAAAGTATTGACACTAATAATCGTGTAATAGAAAAAGCGCTAAATGTTAGTTTTAAACCGTTTCCTTACTATGAAGGAATGAATAAAATGGGAATCAATCAGTATTGGTTAGGATTGTATTGGAGAAATAATAAATATGATCTAAAATTCCTTAAAGCACTTTGTGAATTTTGTATCGAATATCGAATAGGTAAAATATGTTTGACTCCTTGGAAATCATTTGTTATAAAGGGAATTCCGAAGGAATGTAAATTGCCTCTAGAAAAACTTTTGGGTCAATTTGGGATTAATGTTCGTCATTCTGCGTTAGAGTTAAATTGGCATTTACCAGTGGCTAGTCAGAAAGCTTTAGACTTAAAAAAATTCTTGGTCATGAATTTTGACCAAAATGATATAAGTACCTACGGTATGACTTTTACCATAAGTATTCGACGTAATCAAAAAAGATATTTCACATCTGTTGTTATTGAAGAAAACAAAGCACCTGAGGCAATAAAAGATTTTGTCATCAGGCCTACCTATAATGTTTTATACGCCAAGAAATTTGATCCTAATACACGAAATTATATTGTGTATGCTCAGGATATAGACCAAATGGATCTACCTGCAATATTATTAGAATTAACAAAAGCTTATTTTCAGAATTTGGGAGAAGGAGATGAAGAAAGTTTTGCAGGGATTTCGGTTAAAAATGAGAAAACGGAGATCGAAGTATTTCAATGTAAAAATTGCCAAACGATATATGATCCATCTATAGGTGATCTGGTATCAAATATTTTAGCAGGGACAGAGTTTGAAGATTTACCAGAAACTTATCAATGTGCATTATGTGAGTCTTCTAAAGATAGTTTTGAGAAAATGACCTTAGAGATAGTTTAAGTACTATTGTTCTTTATAACCTGTTATTTATTATGAAAATCTCGATTAGGAGCTACAACATCTTCTTGAACATATAAATCAACGATAGTACGAACCTGACCAGAAAACTGAGCATGTCTGTAGCGTAATTGTAGGCTGTCTTTACTTAGATACGTAATCTGAAAAGACTTATAATTCTTTTCTATATTCATCATTTTAGGTAGTTGATCACTTTTTAATTTGATGAAGTAATGCCCTTTTTTACTTTGTGTGATTTCCCAATTGGCAATAAGAGATGGACCACAATCGTGTTGTTCACCATTATTATCTTTCATAGTCATATCGGGATTATACGTAGTTCTGTAGGATAAAAAACAACCAGCCATATTCATTCTTGTGCCATCATTATGTCGTTTTGCTATTTTCCAGGTTTTACCGGATGTTCCTGCAATAAGCTCAATAGCATTTTCAGGAATTTGATAAGGTTCTTTCTTGCTCTTAGAGCAAGAAGATGTTATAATAATAACTAAAGCTAATAACAAGGTTGGAAAGTGTTTTTTCATAATGTAAAATTAATGATTCGTTAGTATCAAAAATTGTTCCCATCTTAAAGGAAGCTGAAAGATTGTTAAGGTAATGTATTATCTCGCTGTTTTTTTTGGATTGGGCTGACACTACTCAGTATACTATAACTAAAATGATATTTGTTTGTCATACAAACATTGACATCTTTTAATATTTATCCCTAAGTTCGCAATACATATAAACTTATTACATTGCGATGAAAGCTGCTACGGTAAGAGAATTAAAACTAGAACTAAACAATTGTTCCCAACAGGAATTGGTAGCATTATGTCTGCGATTATCTAAGTTCAAAAAAGAAAATAAAGAATTACTTACCTACTTGCTTTATGAAGTATCCAATGAAGATAATTATATAGAAGAAGTGCGAGAAGAAATCACCAAGGAGTTCAGTCTTATTAACACTAGTAGTTATTACTATATCAAAAAAAGTGTTCGCAAAATTCTACGTGTTAGTAAAAAGTATATCAGGTATTCTGGCAAAAAAGAAACGGAGGTTGAAATATTACTTCATTTCTGCTCAGAATTAAAAAATATGCGTCCTTCTATTAGAAATAACAACGTATTGTTAGGGATTTATGAACGTCAAATAGCTAGTATTAAAAAAACCATAATTACTCTGCACGAAGATCTACAATATGATTACGAGCAAATGTTAGATGCTCTGGGATAGTTTCTACCCTTTAATCAATTTCAGAATATAATCCAGCTGACTATCTTTTCCTAGCATCAGATCTTCTACAGAAAGCTGTACTGTGCGATCTGGAATAACACCAGAGCCTTTGGGAACGGTTTTGTCTTTTACATAATGTGTTATTTTTTCCATAGACATTACCATAATAATCTTAGTGCTAGGTAACTCATAATACACCGGAAATTGGCCTGTATGAAAATAATAACCGCCTCCAGTTTCTTCTCCTACCAAAAGAATGTCTGGATCGTTTTTAGCCAATAGTGCTAAAGCAGAACCTGCAGAAAAAGTAGCACCGCCAGCTAATACATATACTTTACCTTGAAATCTATCTCTATTAGGAACCATCATGGTTTCTAAATCATCAAAATCCAGTTTCCATCCATCATATTTGGGATGATCATAGAACTTATCTTTTAGAAACTCTTTCTCGCCGTATGTTCTGGTTACATATTTTCGTTCTGGAACTTCTAGTGAAGAAACAAAAGCACTGGTTCTTTGTCTATACAATTTGTTCGTAATAAAAGAAAAAAGATGTACCGAATTAGGTCTGAAACCACCATCATTGTTTCGTATGTCAATAATGAGATGCTTCATTTTCTTTTTATTGATTTCCTTAAAGAGTTTAATCAAACGAGATTTAAATGCTCTTATATCTACTCCAAAAGAGTTAACAACCAAAACCGCAGTTTTAAGATCTTTTTTATAGTATACAAAAGGCTCTTTCGTATTTATATGTTTTGAAAAAAAGGCTACTTTGTCTTTTTCCTGATGATATTTAGAAAAATAAGAGTTTCGGTTGATATTTCGGTGTTTTGCATTCACAAAAGATTCTGCTGCCAGTGTCATTGTTTTCTCCGTACCATCTGGTTCGATATAATCAATGGTGTATTCTTTTTGCAGACCATACTCATATGTATAAAATAAACCAAATTTTAGTTCGATATCTCTGTATTTTCTGGTAAGATTATAGCCATCAGTAGGAGTATATTTTTTTAGAGCTTCCAGAATTTGTGCTGTTGGTTTGTCTTGTATTCTGATGATTTTTGATCCAATAGGTATTCCAAAATCATCAGTATCTATGTAAAATTCTGCCTGAATAATCTTAAGAATTAATGGGAAATAATACTGCGTAGTATTTAACGTATTAGGTGCAAAAAGCAATAAATGACCATCTTTAATTTGGTCAGTTACCTGTTGCATCTTCTTAAATAGTTCGATATCAGAAATCTCTTCTGTAAATGATTCTTTGGTAACACTCAAAACAGAATCCAAATCACTTTCACTAATATATTCATAAAGAGAGGGGTGCCCTTTTTTTAAAATGCTTTCAAAAATTTTAAAATCTTGCTGAGCCTTTTCCAGCGTTAGATTTTTCTGAGCAAATAGCGTAGTGGATATGATGATCGAAAATACAATACACAAAATGCGATTCATGTGATAATTATTAATATATAATATATAAAGACTTTTTATAAGAAAAGATGTGACAACCCCCTTGTTTTCTGAGATGTAAATGTAATAAATTAGCGGTAAGTAGTTATTATTTAAAACAAAAAAACAGGTACTTTTCGTAGTACCTGTTTTTTTGAATTTTTATTGAAAATATGATCAATTCAATTTTCGTAATTGTTTCTTTATTTTGCGAATTGCAGATTCTATTGGTTTATCGGGTTCGATTACATTATATTCTCCCCAAAATTCAGGATCAGAAAATCCTGAAGCTTCGTCACTTATGACCACAGAGGATTTTAAACGGTCCTTTGGCCTAACATTTTCGTTATTAGGGTTCTTTTTCCAATCGGTGATAGCCATTTCGATATTTAGTTTATATGTAGAATTAAATAATTTCTTTTTCCAATTCACTTTAAAAACTAAATCGATTTTTCCATAACCATAGAACCATTTTCCATTAGATTCTCTATAATTCATATTGTAGGTGGCTACTGTAGGATATACCTTGGCTCTAGTTGGTTTTTTTCTAACAAATAATTTACTAGCCTTATCTCTGTCTTCTAGATTTAAACTAAAAACGGCTTTTGTTAATGCTAATGTTTCAGAATCGATATATAATTTCCCATAATAATAAAGGTCTTCTATATTAGGACGTTGCTTAAAATTAAGAACGTAAATATATCGATCATTAATTTTAGTAGATGTGTCAAAACTAAACTCATAGATTTTTAGAATATCTTCTGTAAAAAGAAGATCTGGGTTTTTCATAACATCAATAAATAATGTACTTGATGGTCCACCTTGAAGTTTTAAGGTAAGTGTGTCCAGCTTTTTGTAATCCGCACTTTTCCGAGCCTTGTATAACTTAATAATATCGGTTTTACCAGAAACATAAGGTTTTTTATATACGTCAACTACAGCTTCAGAAAGAGATACATAGGTTCTCCTTCTTTTGATAGTTTCGCGATAAAAAGCGGTCATGATGGTGTTATCATTTTGATAGTTTGCGCCGCGTCGTTTCATAACCGCTTTGATCAGAGCTTCTGGGTCTGTGGGATCAATATTTACTTCTGATAGTTCCGTTATTGTCGCACTTAATTTAATTTTGGTTTCGTCACCTTTTAACGAAGAAAGTGAAACCACCGTATCATTGTATCCCAAAAAAGACACTGTGATTTTATCATCTGTAGCAGTTTTCGGAACTTTCAACAAAAATTCACCTTCACGATTGGTGATTGTCGAGATGTTGGTTCCATTCAATAAAATTGTTGCAGATACTATTGGATCATTAGAGTCTTTATCTACTACAATTCCTTTATATTCATCATAATTGATACCATTCTGAATATCGGTATCTTGAAAAAAGCTAAATGCGTGCAAACTATTAGAGTATCCAATAATTAGAAATATACAGAATAAAAATGTGATACCATTTTTACTTAAAAAAATACTTTTTTTGTCCATATCAAATTCATTCAGTTAATAATTACATTCTTTAATTTTAGTGGAAGAATGTCGATTATACAAGATACTAAAATTACAGATGATTTTTAGAATATAATAGTTAAAAATGAACTAATATTAAGGTCTTTTGGTAACTTGTAAAGAAACATTATGCTTCCTTAATAAGAGGTTTTAAAACGATTATGTCCGTAATATGCTTTTTCTTTTATGCTGAAGTAAGGTTTTCCAAATTCTAATGATAACCACTGTGATCACCAAACCAATTTCTAAGTTTTATATTAAGTATTTCTGTGGTAAAAGGTTTGGTTATATAATCATCCAGTCCTTTTGCAATAAATCGTTCTGCATCACCAGGTAAGGCGTTAGAAGTAATAGCAATAACAGGAGGTACTTTTTTATAACCTTTACGTATTAATTTACAGGTTTCTACGCCATCTAATTCCGGAAGATTTATATCCATTAGGATAAGGTCATAGACATCTTCTTCAAACATTTCTAAAGCTTTTCTTCCGTCTTGGGCTACATCAGCTGTACAGCCTAAATATTTAAGAATTTGTTTAGAAACAAGGATATTTGTTTCAGAATCTTCTACTAATAAAACATGAAGATCGAACTTTTGATCTTTACTTTTATCAAAAACTTTATCAATTGTTGGTGAGACAGCATCAGATATTTTGGTTTTGAAAGTAAACCAAAAATTACTTCCTTTTCCTACTTCACTATTTACGCCTAACTTCCCATTCATTAAATCCACTAATTTCTTACTAATAGTAAGTCCTAGTCCGCTTCCTTCTCCAATTAAGATAGCATCGTTATGTACCTGACTAAATCGATTAAAAAGGGATTCCTGATCTTGTTTGCTAATACCGATTCCAGAATCAATAACTTCTACTTTAATAGTTAGTTCTCCATTTTTTTTGGAAGCTAAAGACGATTTTATAGTAATGGTACCTTCATTAGTAAATTTGATAGCATTACCGATAAGATTGGATAATATTTGTGTCAACCTATTATCATCTGCGTAAATATGTTTTGGCAATGTATCCGGATATTCAGAAACCAGACTAATTCCTTTTGCTTTGCTATTCGCAAGAAATAGATCTACATTTTGATCTATTAGCTTTTTAAGATTAATCCCTTTGGGGGATAGGGTAAATTTACCTGCTTCGATTTTAGATAAATCAAGAATTTGATTTAAAATATCTAATAAGTTTTGAGAAGAATGATGAATTGTTGTAACATACTCTTTTTGTAAATCATTTAACTCAGTATTTTTAAAAAGCAAATCAATCATACCGATCACACCCACCATAGGCGTTCTAATTTCATGACTCATATTAGCCAAGAAATCCTGTTTAAATTTTGAGGCTTGCAGGATTTGCTCATTATTATCTTTAAGTCTGTCCAGGTTACGCCCTCCAAACATAGCGAACAAACCAAGAAATAGGGGAGCGGTATCAATAATATAATGAATTGGATATTGTTTTTGTACAAATAATATAGACTCTAATGAAAAATCTAATTCTAATTTGGCAATATCTATACTAGTGGCTAAAATAGGAAACACACATCCAAATAACACTCCATATAATGTATATGCGGCAGCTTCAGATTTTAACCATGATTTTCGATTCATAGATTATTTTTTGTGCTAAGATCTTACGTTAGTTAATCTTCAGATAAGGTTATTTTGGGGCCTTATTGGGATATAAGCCTAAATATAATGGTTTTTTAGAAATGTATGCTAAAAGAATATTCAGAAATTAACCGCCAATACTAGTCATACTCCTGTTTTTAGAGTGTAACTCAGGGTTTTCTAGTTTTTCTGGAGTATCCATTCCTCCTCTAGTGGCAAATTTATGTTCTAATGCCGATTGTATAACAGGTAATATAGGTTGTCCCGCTCTTAGTGGTTTTAATAATGAGAATTCCTTGCCAGAGAACAAGCAATTTTTTAATTTACCATCAGCCGTGATACGGATACGATTGCAAGTGTCACAAAAAGGATTGGTAACAGAACTGATGATTGCAAAACTACCAATATATCCAGCTATTTTATAGTTTCTAGAAGTATCATTGGGGGCGTCGTCTAAACGTTTAAGTTGTAAAGGGAAGTTATAATTTACTTTATCTAAGATTTCTTGTTGTGTTACGAGTTTATCCATATCCCATTGATTTCCATCAAATGGCATAAACTCTATAAATCGAACAACTAGATTTCGATCTTTGGTCAGATTAATGAAATCAATGATTTCATCTTCGTTAAAGTTTTTTATTAAAACAATATTTAGTTTTACTTTAAAACCTTCTTTTTGGAAAAGCTGTATGGTGTTCCAAACTTTTTCGAATTCATTACGCCGTGTAATTTTTTCAAACTTATCTTTATGAAGTGAATCGATACTAATTGTAATAGTCTTTACTCCATTATCTTTCAAGAGCGGAATAAAACGTTCTGCTAATACTCCGTTGGTTGTAATACCTAATTCTACAGGTAAACTAGCTAGTTTTTCTAATATCAAAGGGAAGTCTTTTCGCACCATAGGTTCTCCGCCTGTAAGTCTAATTTTGTTAACTCCAAATCTTACAAACTCTTTGGCAATAGTATGGATTTCATCTGCAGACATCAGATGTTCCCTTGGACTTAAAGGAATCCCGTTTGCAGGCATGCAATATGTACATCTAAGATTACATTTTTCCGTCAATGAAATCCTAAGATATGTGTGTTTACGACCAAAACTATCTGTTAGCATGCGCTGGTTTTTTATATTTACATAATTGTTTTTTAGCTTCCATCGTGTTTTGCACCTTTCAGAATTCTGAAGGTGTGCAATACAGCTGGGAACACAGCTTCCATGGATTCTCTGGCGCCATTTGTAGAACCTGGTAATGCGAGTACTACAGATTCTCCAATCACTCCAGCTACACTTCTTGAGAGCATGGCATATGGCATACGGTTCTGTCCATAATTACGAATTGCTTCTTCGATTCCTGGGATTCGACGTTCTATTAATGGTAGAATCGCTTCTGGTGTTACATCACGAGGCGACAATCCTGTACCACCAGTAAAAATTATGAGATCGTTACCAGCTTTTTCCAATTGTTTTACTTGCTGTTGGATCTGATCTGTTTCATCGGGAATGATGGTATAGGTGTTAATAGTAACTCCACATTCTTCGAGCTTAGTTATGATGGCTTTACCAGCTTTATCTTCTTTATGACCTGCCGAGATAGAATCCGAACAGACTATTACTCCTGCAGTAAAAGGTTCTCCGCTGTCCTTATAACTGGATTTACCACCTTTCTTATGTAGTAGTTTGATATGTTGTATTTCTACGTTTTTATCTACAGGTTTTAGCATATCATACATCGTCAGTGCAACAACAGATGCTCCGTGCATTGCTTCCACTTCTACACCGGTTTTATAGATTGTTTTTACAGTAATCTCAATTGTGATTTCGAGATTATTGATTTTATAATCTATGGCTGTAAATTCAATAGGTAATGGATGGCAATCCGGAATCATATCACTGGTTCTTTTTACAGCAAATAATCCAGCAGTTTTTGCCATTTCAAAAACATCACCTTTCGGGATGTTTTTGGATACAATAGCCTTTATGGTTTCCGTGCTTCCAACCTTAACGATCGCTTGCGCTACTGCTGTACGAAGCGTATTGTTTTTATGTGTAATGTCTACCATTATAATGTTTAATCGTTTACTAGGATCTTAATTGGAATTTTTAACAATTCCACTGCTAACCACTTTAAACTTTGTTTACTTTCCAAACATGTGTCTCATCGTCAAAAACTTCTTTTCCGAATACAGGAACTTCTTTTTTTATTTCTTCTACTAAAAATTCTAGTGCTTCAAAAGCAACTTTTCTATGTGGAGCAGAAACAAATACGAAAAGACAAATTTCACCGGCTTTTACTTTACCTAAGCTGTGATATATGTGCATACAGGTTAGGTCATATTTATTAAAAGTGGCTTCACGAATTTCGTGAAATTTATTCTCAGCCATCTCGTTATAAGCAGAGTAGTCAATAGCTTGAACAATTTTACCATCGATTTTATCTGCTCGTACTTGGCCTAAAAATATATCGTGAGCACCGATTGTAGTTTTGGTTTGATGTTTTTCTATAGAATTCGCTACAAAAGAAGGAGTAATAGGGCCTTCTATAAAAACTGTTTTTCGTTTATTCATTGTTTATTTTTTTAACCGCCAGAAAAAGGAGGTAGTAATGCGATTTCATTATTAGGATTCAGCAAAGTGTCATTAGCCGTAATCTCTTTATCAACTGCTACTTTAAATGACAAATGTTGTAAATTTTCATATTTATCTTTTAGCAGGTTTTCTAGTTGATCTATAGTAGTGCCGGATCGCAATAAAATAATTTCTTCCTTACAACCTGTAGCTTCGGCAATCATTCCAAAATATAAAACCTTTAATTCCATTGATTTGCTTCTTTATACTGTTGATGTGTATTAATGTTTTTTACGTATGGAGCTACACTTTCTTCAATAGGTATACTTTTTACTTTTAATTTTGAAAGTGTTTTTCTGAGACTAAGACGTCGCTTTTGAATACTTTCAAAAAAGGTTCTTTCTACCGACTTATGATATAAGGTAATAAGAGGGATATCTTCGTATGTTATGACATCATAATTGGGCTCATACTCTGAAATAAGATTAGTAAGAACAACAGGTTTTACAAAGGGCACATCGCAACTCAGAACTAAATTCTGTGTTGTTTTAGTATATTTGAGACCTGTATAAATACCTCCAACAGGACCTTGATCAGGAATAATATCTGCTATACATGGATAACCAAGTGTTTGGTAATCGGCACTACCGGTAATGATTAGAATTTTATTAGTAATCGTTTCTATCGCCTGTATTATATGCTGTATAAAAGGCTTTCCATTATGAAGTTTCAATCCTTTATCCTGACCCATTCGGCTGCTTTTTCCTCCAGCGAGTATAATTCCTGTTATATGTTGATCTTTTCCTAAAGTCATAGCTTCAGTTCTTTTAGTTGTTGATCCAGAAAATCCCAACAATTTTTATTAATATTTTCGAAAGCAGTAATCATTTTTACTCCATATGCTGTGATTTCTGTTCCACCACCACCACTACCACCGGTATTAGTTATAATAACAGGAGCTGAAGCATTTTTGTTAATAGAATCAACTAAATTCCAAGCTTTCTTATATGACATTCCCAAAGATTTGGCAGCTTTGGAAAGAGACCCTTCTACCATAATTGCTTTCAAAACTTTAATTCGTCCTTCTCCAAGGAAAACGCCTTCTTCTCCTTCTATCCAAATTCTACTTTTTATATGATACATGAAAGCGTTGTTTCTTGCAAGATATAACGAAAAAAGTGAAGAATAAATTCTTTCAGAAATTTTTATGATTTATTCAAAAATCAGAGATGGTAATGATTTAAACTGAAATTAATGACGTATTCTTTTTGAAAAAGAGAAAAGTTACTGAGGTAATAAAATAGTTTCAACTGTATTTCCCTTTTCAATACTATCTACATTTTCTGCGATATATACTAGTGCATTAGCAATGGCATAGGTATATAACATTGCTGAGCTTTGACCTTCTAGAATTTCTACAGTCTCTCCAGATACTTTTGCTTTAAGGAATTGTGCTCTATCTCCTTTCTTAACAAAGTCCTTTGTAATAAGCTTCGTAGTTCTGTTAAGACCTATAGCAGTAATTCCCATCATTTTTTGGATAATTGGCAGCACATAGATATAAAAACAAGTAAGTGAAGAGGCAGGATTACCAGGTAAGGCAAAAATCATAGTTTTATTATTAGTTCCAAAAAATAAAGGTTTTCCTGGTTTTTGTTTAATCTTATAAAATAATTCTTCTGTATGTAGTTCCGATAAAGCTTCTTTTACAAAATCATAATCTCCTACAGAAATACCACCACTGATTAATACTAGATCATTATTGTTTATAGCCTGCTGTATTGTCTCTTTAGTACTTTCATATTCATCCTGTACAACATAATTAGTAATCTGTTTGATATGTAATTGTTGGAGTACAGTTTCTAATTGTAAAGAATTACTTTCATAAATCTTTCCTTCCTTAAGTTCTTCTCCAGGAGTTATAAGTTCATTACCAGTAGTAATAATTGCTACGGTAGGAGGAACGTAAACTTTTACTTCAGTTACTCCTAAACCAGCTAGAAATCCAATGCCGGCGGGGGTTAATTTTGTTCCTTTAGTTAATGCAATGTCTCCTTTTTTTATTTGTTCTCCTACCGCTCTAATATTTTGATTAAGATGTATTTCGCTATCTATGGTTATGGTGTTTTCTGATCTATTGACTTTTTCCTGGATTACTATTGTATTTGCGTTATCCGGAACTCTGGCTCCAGTGAAAATACGAATACCTTGTCCGGGTTCTAAAGAATAATTAACTGCGTCTCCAGCTTTTACTTCGCCAACAATCTGATAAGAATTTTTATTATGAAGTAATAATGCATAACCATCCATTGCGGATTGTTTAAAGGGAGGCATGTGTATGTTAGAGATGATATCCTCAGCAAGAAGTAATCCATTTGCATCTTTTAAAAGAAGGGTCCTTAGATTTGGAGTAAAAGGTGTTTTAGAGATTATTGATAAAGCCATCGATACAGAAATCATATACAATTATTTTATTTCAAAAATATTGCTTTGTTTGGAAGAAACCTATATTTCGAGAATTTTAAAGTTTACTTGTGTCATAAAAAAAACACGGCAATTAAAGTTGCCGTGTTATCATCATATAAACCTTACTTTTTATGATTGATTTAATTCTTAAAAACTATTTTTCTTAGTTTATACCCTTCTACTTTTATAAGATATGTTTTGGGATCCACATAATTATGGATATATTCATCAATTATACCACTATCTAATAATCTACCAGAAAGTGTATAGAGGCTATATTTAACGCCAGTGGGTATTTCTCTTACGTGCTTAAAGGTTTTATTTCCAGTATCTTGCTGACAAGTGGAGTCTGCTAGAAATCTATCGATAAAGGTAACTCTTCCTTTTTTCTCTCCTTCTAAAGTAACGGTTGCTGTTTCATCAACATCTAAAATTCCATTTCCAGAAATATCTCCTAGAATGATTAAACAGGCATTTCTAATTTTTATACGAACACCGTTTTCGAGATGTAAACTTTCTGTTATAAAAATAACACCTTCTTCAGTATTTTCATCTAATCCGTTGATTACGGTATTCTCAGTCACAGACATTAATTTATATGAAATGTCGATTTTTACGTTTGCAAATGTTACACTTGCAAAAAGTAATGTTAATAGGGGTAATAGTTTTTTCATAAGGTTCAGTTTTTGGGTTAAACTGCAATTTAAAAAGTAAGTAAAATCTTACATTAAGAGTGTTTTTATCGTTGTAAAACACATATTTAACGACAAGATACATTTTTTTTATGTTAAAACCGTATTTTTTTGATTTAAATATTGATTTTTATCGCATTGATTTTCCAAAAAATCTCGTCAGACCTATAAATACGGGTGTTTAGACAAATGTTAAATTTTATATTTTAATTAACATGTTGATTGTTAGTTTGTTGCTTTTTTGGTCTAAATCACAAAAATAGTAGTGATCTATTTTTTTTGTTGTTATTTTTAAATTGAAGAATGATTTAAGGATATTTAATTCTAAATTTGATTATAATGATCATCAAACTATTATTATTTTTCCAAGGATTCAGTGTTTGGTTTAAAAACCTTTTAAGAGAATTAACTAATAATATGATTAGTATTTTTTTTATTGGGGCTGTTTATCTAGCACTATGGCATTTTCCTCAAACGGTAGACCTATTGTTGATTCTTAATCAAGCAGATACTTTTTTGTTAGAAGTTCCTTTATATTTTGCTTTACTTATAACCGCCGCTTTCTTAATATGGAATGCTCCTAAATACTTTTATTTTCATAATTATAAAGACATTTCTCTTTCTAATCTCATAGGTTTTATTCCTAATCAACATTATAAATTTCAGGATAGAAGTGAGTCCGCTAGTTATCCTTATATGACCAGAATTCATATGAGAAAAACAGTTCCAAGAATTCTTGCTATTCTATTATTAGCAATATCAGCACTTAGTATTCTTAATGCAATGGAGTTATTTGGTTTGGAAAATACCTATACAAAGTTTCTAGACCCAACAAATACTTTAATTCTGATTATATTTTTATTGTTATTGTTATCTGAACCTAAATTGTATAAAGTACTAAAAGGTTTTCTTAATCAGAGTTCTAAAACAACGATTGTTTTTTTTGGTGTATCTATTGGATTAATGCTTTTAATTATATCATTAGGAACCTTAAATACACAGGCTGAGAAAGATTTAGGCAATCTGTTTCTTTCTAATTGTGCTTTGGCACTTTTGTTTTCTTCCTTATCGTTTAATAGTTATAGATTTCTTAATGGTTTTCCTAAGAAACTGTTTTATGGGATGATTATATCATCTGGATTTATATTGTTGGTTATATTTTTAATTCTAAATTTCTACCCTAATCTAGCGACTGGAGTTAATCCTTTATCTATCTTGATTCTTTCTTTGTTAAGTCTTTTTATGATTTGTTTTGTATTAATTTTAATGGGGAAAAAGATTAAGTTGCCACTTCTTTCTATTGTTACTGTATTTTGTGTTTTTTCTGCTAGGTTTTTTTCGGATACGTCGGATCATTATCAACTCAACTTAAAAGAAACTACAGCCCTTAGACTGCCGTTAGACACTTATATTTATCATTGGCTAAAGAGTAGGGAAGAGATTATTAAAAATAATGACAAAGCTTTTCCAATTATCATGGTTTCTGCAGAAGGAGGAGGATCTAGAGCTGGGCTTTGGTCATTTTTGGTGCATAGTTATTTATATGAAAAGTCTAATGGAATCTATTTCGAAGAAAATTTACTTTCATTAACAGGTGCTTCGGGAGGAAGTGTAGGCAATTCTATGTTTTTTGCAGAAGCAAGAAATACCAGCCTCAATGGTAAAAAGTCTAATTTTAAGATTACTGAAGATACAGAATACCCTGATCTGAAATATAAAGCTAGTATTATATATAAAGAAAACTATCTATCAGTAGCACTACTTTCTTTACTAGGACGAGATTTATTTAAAGAGGTTACTAGCCTTTTTAGCTTTAAAAATAGAGGACAGTTATTAGAAGAACAATGGATCCAGACTCATGAAAAGTATTTTCATGATCAAAAAGGGCGAAATATTCTTGATAAAGAGTTTTTATCATTTTATCAAAATATTATAAGTGATAATATGGATACTACCAATAAGCAAATTCCACCATTGTTATTAATTAATACGACGCATACACAAACCGGAAATTATAATATTATAAGTCCAGTAAGATATTCTCATTTAAGACCATTGACTGGGATGAATGATTTTTTGGATAATATGCAATCCAGTTATCCTAACAATTCTATCGCACTTTCTACGGCTATGCGTATTAATGCCAGTTTCCCCTATATAACCCCAGTAGGTGAAGTTAGAAAGATTATGGAAACGGATGAATCAAAGTCTGATCAATATGCGGATGCTGGATATTATGACAATATTGGAGGTAGAGTATCTAGAGGTATAGAAGAGGTATTAAAAACAGTATTGAATGATTCCTTTCCTTCTCTAAAGGAAAAAGTGAAAATTAAACATTTGGTTATAGCCAATGAAGAAGAACGTAAAATCGCTAAAACAAGTACACAATTTGAAGCTCCATTAACTACATTAAGAAATGTACGATATGGACATACTCAGGAAATTTTGAAGAGATTAGAAAGTGATTATATTATTAATCTAAAACAAACTAAGATAACGCCGCCTTCTATGTCGCTATTATCTAATGATATGGATAAAGAAAAATTAACTATAAAACCGGTTTTACCTCTTGGACGTTATTTATCTACCATTGCAATTCGGTCTATGGAGGCTCGATTAGATGAAGTTAGTAAAGAATTGGATTTAATTATAGAAGAATAAAGCCATTTGTCATTTTTTTTTGTATTTTTGTCGTGATAAATTCATTTGTATTATGAGCGCAGTAACCCCATTAGATTACGATGGTTTAGAAAGTGAAGGTTTGTTAAGGTATCTTAATTTGGATATTCCTCTACATAATATTTACGATTTTATAGAATTATCTCGTAATGGGATAGATAAAAGAGCATTGGTACATCTTGCAAAAACGATTGATTTCGACCTAAGTGAATTAGCACATGTTTTGCATTTATCTGAACGTACTATACAACGCTATGAATTAAATAAGAAATTGAGTACGGAGGCAAGTGCCAAAGCACTACAATTAGCTAAGCTTTATGCTAGAGGAGAGAATATTTTTGGTGATTTGGATCGTTTTAAGAGATGGATGGAACATCCTAATATAGCATTAGCAACTAAAAAACCCAAAGAACTTCTGGATACTACATTTGGATTTCAATTATTAAATGAAGAGTTAGTTCGTATAGAGCACGGAATTTTTGCATAATGCTGGTATATAGAATTGCAAAACAAAAGTATATAAAAGACTTAACTGGTATTGGAGCAAAAACCGTTGGTGGTAGATGGAATCCCAAAGGAGTTGCAGTTTTATATACAAGTACTACTGTTGCTCTTTCTGTTCTCGAAGTACTGGCTCACCTCCCGGCAGCATATTTTCCTGATAATATGGCAATTGCTACGATAGAATTACCTGATGAATTGACTTCTACCATAGATATTAAGGAATTACCTAAGGACTGGAATAAAATCCCTCCATCTACAGGAATTCAACATTTTGCAATGAATTGGATATCAGAGAATATTCAATTAGGATTAAAGGTCCCTAGTATTATTGTGCCTAGAGAACAAAATCTTCTTATTAATCCTTTGCATCCGGATTTTAATTTAGTAAAACTGATCGAAATAGAACCCTTTAGTTTTGATACTCGTTTGTTAAAGTAGATTTAGGGATGTATTGATCGTACAATGTTTTTAATTAAGCTAATGAATATCAGCTTTTAGAATAGAATCTCCTTGTAATTCTGATGATTTAAACTTAATATTTTGTTAATAAACAAAGTTTTGATGAGCACTAAGTGTTGTTAGTCAATAGCTTGTGTTTGTTTTCTGTGTTGTTATAAGTTAAATTTTTATAAAGAATTTCCTACATTTTTACAATTTATATATCTTGCCGGGTTCGATATGAGTAACGAATCCTCAATTTATACGTCATATTCAAAAGAACTAAACTTAATTTACTAATAAAATGATTAAAAAAATGAGAAAAGTGTATTTTTTGGCAGTATTCATAATTGCTTTCGCAAGTTGCAAGAATGAAGCCAAGAAAGATGGTGAAAATCAACAGGAAACAATAGCAGAGGTAGAAAAAATACCAGGTATTGTTTTGGATAATATGGATACAAGTATTAGTCCAAAAGAAGATTTTTACAACTACGTTAACGGTAGTTGGATGAAAAATACAGAAATTCCAGAAGATAGAACTCGATGGGGAGGTTTTGGTGTATTAAGAAAAAAGACAGACTATGATGTACTCGAGATTCTGGAAAAAGCAAAGTCTAGTGGTAAATATGCTGCAGGAACAGATCAATATAAAGCTTTATTGATTTATGAATCTATTATGGATACTGTGGGCAGAGATAAAGCAGGTGTGACCCCATTACAGCCTACTTTGGATAAAATAGCAGGCATAAAGAATTTAAGTGACCTACAAACAGTTTTGGCTACAGAAATAGGAGCTTCAGCTCCATTTGCAGGATTAGTTTCTTTTCCTAACCTAAGTAACAGTGAGATCAATGCTCCATATATAGCTACCGGAGGATTAGGGTTACCGGATCGTGATTATTATTTAGATCAAGATGAAAAATCTATCGAAATCAGAACTCAATATGTTGATCATATTACTAGAATGCTTCAGTATATAGGAGAAACTGAGAAACAGGCTCGTAAAAATGCAGAAACTATTTTAGCAATAGAGACTAAGTTAGCAGAACCGCGATTAGACAAAGTTCAGAGTAGAGATACTAGAAACTTTAATAACCCGAGATCAATGGAGCAACTTTCAGAAATGACTTCGTCTATTGATTGGAATAAATTGATGAAAGATATAGGTGTGAAAAAGCAATTAGATTCAGTAATTGTGATGCAACCTAAATACATGAAAGAACTACAAAACGTTCTTAAAGGAACAAGTATTGAAGATCTTAAAACAGTAATGCGTTGGTCTACATTAAATGATGCTGCAGGAGCACTTTCTACAGAAATAGAAAAAGCAAACTGGGATTTTTATAGCAAAACACTTAATGGTGCAATTAAACAAAGACCTATGGAAGAAAGAGCTCTAGCAAGAGTTAACGGTTCTGTAGGAGAAGCAATCGGACAATTATATGTAGATGCTAAGTTTCCGCCAGAAGCGAAAGCAAAAGCTGAGAAGATGATTGGTAATGTAATTAAAGCATACCAGAAAAGAATCGAAGTGCTGGATTGGATGAGTGATAGTACGAAAACCAAAGCTATTCAGAAATTAGATAAATTTACAGTAAAAATTGGATATCCAGATGAGTGGGAAGATTATTCTACTCTTGATGTGAAGGATGGAAACTCATATTTTGAAAATATGATGGCAGTTTCAGAATGGGGATTCAAGAAAAATATAAATGAAATTGGAGAACCTGTTGATAAAACTGAATGGGGAATGTCTCCTCAAACAGTAAATGCGTATTTTAATCCATTGTTTAATGAGATTGTATTCCCGGCTGCAATTTTACAACCTCCGTTCTATAACTATACTGCAGACGAAGCAGTTAATTATGGCGGAATTGGAGCAGTAATAGGTCATGAAATATCACATGCTTTTGATGATTCTGGTGCGCGTTTTGACGCAGAAGGTAATCTTTCTAACTGGTGGACAGATAATGATCTTAAACAGTTTACAGAAAGAGGAGGAGCACTTGCAGAGCAATATAGCGCTATAGAAGTACTAGATAGTGTATTTATTAATGGTAAGTTCACTCTTGGAGAAAATATTGGAGACCTAGGTGGAGTATTAGGAGCTTATGATGGACTACAAATGCATTTAACTGAAAATGGTCGACCTGAAGATATAGATGGGTTTACTCCAGAGCAACGATTCTTTATGTCTTGGGCTACTGTGTGGAGAACTAAGATTAGAGAAGATGCATTAAGAACGCAGATTAAGACAGATCCTCATTCTCCAGGAACAACTAGAGCGATACAGCCTTTATTAAACGTTCAGGCATTTTATGATGCTTTTGATATTAAAGAAGGGGATAAGATGTATTTAGCTCCTGAGAAACGAGTGAATATTTGGTAAATAACCAATATGCTAAGAATAATAAAAAAAAGCCCTGTTTTCAGGGCTTTTTTTTATATAGTCTTAATTTTCTTTTATTTCATTCATCAATAAAAAAGCATCATTCACATATTCTTTTTCTAGAAATAAAGTAAAATAATTAGAAGTAGATATAATTTCAAAAACCGGAATACCTTCATACGCTAGAAGCTTAAATATATAAAAGTATAGTCCAATAGATCTAGCACTATCATCTGGAAGTGCAATGGACATAGAAGATAAATTGTCGGCGACAGAAATACAGGTTTCATCCTTAAAATGATCCTCTACAATTTCTTTTAAAGACGAGGATACTAGTATATTACTTTCTTGGAAATTGCTAGAATACGTGAAATAAGTTTTTGTTTTATCCTTTACAGTATTTAATAGATTAGATTGACTTGTAAGAATAGTATTCGAATTCAGAAAAGTATATTCAGTAATCCCGGATCGTACTACTATATCTCCTAAACTACCTAGGTTCTCAGAATGTTTAATCCTTTTGGGATGATATCTACGTAATGCCATTACGATAGATCCTGGTTTTACAGGTTTTCGCATTTCTTTTTCTACCTGAGGTAATAAGTCCGTAGCAAGAGAACTAAAATTAATGATATCTCTAGATAATGCATCTTCTAAAAATGGTTGATGCCTAAGTATATTGTGAACACAATCTGTTATAGTTTTCATTTTGTTAGATATTTAACACATTGTGTAAATATATACTTTTTTGATGAAAATATTTATTTTTTATGTGCTATTGTTTAATTATGTACTGTCAAAAAGATAATGCGATGAAGATTTTAAAATTTGGAGGAACTTCTGTTGGATCTGTAGTGAATTTATACAGAGTAAAAGATATTCTTATTAGTGATAATGATCAAAAGATTGTAGTATGTTCTGCAATGTCTGGAGTAACGGATCAATTAGTAAATTTGGTGGCTTATATCAAATTAAAGGATGCGGAGGCAATTACCAGAAATCTGCATAAATTAGAAAGTAAGCACATAGAAGTTATCGATGAATTGATCGAAGATACTGAATTAAGAAATAACCTTAAGGATGGAGTATCGTCCATGATCACTGAGATGTTAGAACTATCAAATCAGGAATATTCTGAAGTTTTAGACGCCACAGTATTAACTTTTGGAGAAACACTGTTAACTTATATTTTTTCAAACTTTTTAAATGCTACTGGAGTTACTAATAAGTTGATTAGCGCTAAGGAGTTCATGAATGTGGATAATGCAGATAATCCTAATATTCAGAAAGTTTCTGAAAAACTTAACGAAATTTTGGATACCAATCCTGCTGATATATATATTACTCAAGGATTTGTTTGTAAAGATCATTTAAATCAATTAAGTACATTAAAAAGAGGAGGAAGCGATTATACGGCAACTATAATTGGTGCGGCATTAAATGCAAATGAGATACAGATTTGGACTGATATTGATGGATTACATAATAATGATCCTAGATATGTTGAAGGCACAAATCCAATATCTCACCTTACTTACAATGAGGCAGCAGAATTAGCTTATTTTGGAGCTAAAATTTTACATCCACAAACAGTATCTCCTGTAGTAGATATGGATATTCCTGTATTATTAAAAAACACATTTGACCCAGAAGCTTCTGGTACCGTTATTTCAAATAAAACATATAGAAAAGGTTTAAAAGCAATTTCTGCCAAAGACGGTATTACAGCCATTAAGATTAAATCAAACAGGATGTTAATGGCGCATGGATACCTTAGAAGAATTTTTGAAGTGTTTGATAATTATCATACATCAATCGATATGATTACTACTTCAGAAATTGCCATTTCTTTGACAATAGATAATACTACGTATATAGATGAAATTGTAAAAGAAATAGAAGGATATGCAGAAGTAACTGTAGAGCAAAATCATAGTATCATCTGTGTTGTAGGTGAATCCGTTATTAATGATAAAAACTCCCATAAACTTTTTGAAATATTAAATTATATACCGGTTAGAATGATTTCTTATGGAGGAAGTAATAATAATATTTCCATTCTTGTAGAAACGAAAGACAAAATACCAACCCTTAGGTTTTTAAATGAGAAATTGTTTCTTACTCATCAAGAAGCTGTTCTTTAAATTGTTTGTTATGTATGCATGATGAGTAAAAAGTGAGAGTGCTTAGCGGTCTATATCGATTTCTATAGCCAGTAAAAGAACTCCACTTGGATTAAAATTCTTATTTTTACTAAATCCCAGCAGATAAACATGTTGGGATTTTTTAAAGAATTATAGGGTATTTCATTAATTAACTGTTTTATATATAGAAACAAGAAATATAAACCCATTATCATGTTAAAGAGAATTGTTGAAAAATATCGATTAGAAATTGTTTTGTTTGTTTTTTATTCGATCATTGCAGTTGTCTTTATTAAACTTTTTGTGGTTCAATAAAATCTTTTGATGCTACCACCAGTTAATGTTTTTTTCTTGATTCATATTTTCTTTCCCGTTATTCATTTCTAATCTCCAGCAGCTATTTGTAACCTACTGATAGTTATTTTTTTATGTTTATTCTGTGCTATAGAAATGATAAAGTAATGATGTCCTTTTTTAAAGGGTTTTTAAAATTTATTTAAAAAACCACGTATTTAGGGGTAACATCTATCCAATTATAAACACGTACTAATGACAGTAGTATTAGATAAAAAAAAGATAATGCTACAGCTTTAATCAAAATATAGAATATGCTTATTAAAGTCTTTGGAAGTGCAGTTTTTGGTGTTGAGGCGACAACAATTACAGTAGAGGTTAATATAGATAAAGGAATAGGATATCATTTGGTGGGTTTACCAGATAATGCAATTAAAGAAAGCAGTTTTCGGATTGCAGCAGCATTGCAGAATAACGGATATAAACTTCCAGGCAAGAAAATCACGATTAATATGGCTCCTGCTGATCTTAGAAAAGAAGGATCCGCATATGACTTAACATTAGCTTTAGGAATTCTGGCTGCGAGCTCGCAGATTAAAGGAGAGGATATTGCTGATTATCTAATCATGGGAGAACTTTCTTTGGACGGAAGTCTTCAGCCTATAAAAGGAGCATTGCCAATTGCTATCAAAGGGAGAGAAGAAGGGTTTAAAGGTTTCATTTTACCTAAACAAAATGCGAAGGAAGCAGCGATAGTGGATAATCTTCAGGTGTATGGAGTGGAAAATATCAAAGAAGTAATTGACTTTTTTGATGGAAAAGGAACACTGGAACAAACGATTGTGGATACCCGAGAAGAATTCTTTAAGGAATTAGATAATCCCGAGTTTGATTTTGCAGATGTAAAAGGACAGGAAAGTATAAAAAGGTGTATGGAGATTGCTGCAGCTGGAGGACATAATATCATTTTAGTAGGACCACCCGGAAGTGGTAAAACCATGCTTAGCAAACGATTACCTAGTATTTTACCACCAATGTCTTTACAAGAAGCATTAGAAACTACCAAGATTCATAGTGTCGTTGGGAGAATTAAAGATAATGTAGGACTTATGGCTCAAAGACCATTTCGAAGTCCGCATCATACAATATCTAATGTTGCATTAGTTGGTGGAGGTAGTTATCCGCAACCAGGAGAAATCTCATTATCTCATAACGGAGTTTTGTTTCTGGATGAGCTACCAGAATTTAAAAGAGAAGTACTGGAAGTGATGCGTCAACCATTAGAGGACCGAGAAGTAACGATCTCCAGAGCAAAGTTTACGGTAACCTATCCATCTAGTTTTATGTTAGTAGCCAGCATGAATCCTAGTCCAGGAGGATATTTTAATGATCCAGATGCACCAGTTACCTCGTCTCCAGCAGAGATGCAACGATATCTTAGCAAGATTTCTGGGCCGTTATTAGACCGTATTGATATTCATATCGAAGTAACTCCTGTACCTTTTGATAAATTGAGTGAAGAAAGAAGAGGCGAAAGTAGTGTGGACATTAGAAAAAGAGTAACTATAGCTAGAGATATTCAAACTGCTCGATTTTCTGAATCTCAAAAAATTCACTACAATGCTCAGATGGGAGTTAAACAAATCCGAAAATATTGTGCATTAGATGATGCATCTAAAGAGTTATTAAAAACAGCTATGGAACGATTAAATCTTTCTGCTAGAGCCTATGATAGAATTCTAAAAGTTTCCAGAACAATCGCTGATCTAGAAGGAGCAGAATCCATTAAAGGAAATCATATTTCCGAAGCAATACAGTATCGCAGTTTAGATCGTGATGGATGGTTGGGGTGAATAAACCTTGAAATTTAGGCACCTTCTGAACTCGAAATAGATAATTATTTTAATGTTAGACCAATAAAAAAGAAAGAATTATTTCTGGAAGTTGTCTTAAATTATTCGTTTAATATCTTAGAAAATAGATGTATACAAACAGTTAGTAAAAAACTGACAAAGAAAAGTTCAACAAATTGAAGGATAAAATAACGGGAACTAAACTTTTAACCTTATCGTTTTTAGAAAAATAAATCAGATACCTTTTTGTAATCAAAGACGGTTTATGCTTTTGTCCTGAAAACAAGTTCTTATCCAAATTAGAAGCTTTTATTTTACGAGTTATTATGTTTAATTTTTATTTTTTGCACCAGTTTACAAACGTATTTTTTAAACTCCATATTCCGAATACCATAACCATCAAGTCCAATTAATTCTACATTTCTTGAATCTTTTGACGTTAAATGAATATAAAACAACGAATATCCATCTCTTTTAAACCAGATCTCGTTTTCTTTCTGTAAAATTTCATAAGTGCTGCATTCTTTGGAAAAAGGGGATTCCTTAATCAGAGAATAATTTTCATAATTGATACATTCATAATGTCGCTCAATTTTTGCCCAGTAAGATTGATAGTATACTACTATAATAAAAATGAGTATAATCAATAAAATAACTGCTATCATGATTATGTGAAGTTCATGGATATCTTAGTAATTACCTATAGATTGACTCACAGAAAAGAAGTTTAAATCCATTTGTTGGTGATCTAAAATTAATTCACTTTTTTCTATATCATTTTCAAACGTTACAATTTTCTCTAACGTTCCTAATTCATTATATACTTTCCACGGACCTTGTCGTTTACCTTTCACAAAGGTTCCTTCAATTTTTATCCTACCGTCAGAATGAAAGGCTTTCCAAGTACCGTGTTCTTTACCATCATTATAGTTTTCAATAAAAGTCAAGATTCCATTTTTATTATAGATTTTCCATTGCCCCTCAGTTTTATCATTTTTGAACGCTCCTTCCTTTTTTAATTTTCCGTTAGCGTGAAAGAGTTTCCATGATCCGTTTAGTTTGTTACCCTTTGTCTCCCTTATTTCTTTAATTGAACCATTATTATAGTACAATGTATTCTGAATGTTTTTCTGTGTTCTCGTATTTGAATAAGTACTATCTATAATTTTATTAGTTGGAATTAATAATTCCTGAGCGTTAGTTTTGATAAAGAAAAATAAATTTAGAAATGATAACAGTGTGAAGAGTATTTTTTTCATAATAAAAGTGCTTTTGATTTTATTCCTTACAAAGATTCGTAATAAACCAGATTTTTAGTACACCTCTTATAGTGAAAATACATTCACTGTTTTCAGGGAATGAAACTGGGGAAACCTATAGTTCACATTATTTATAACTTCTTTTCAATAGCAGTACAATAAAACAGTAATCTCTTAGGGGTATTTAACCCTTTATCCAAAAGCTATTTTCCTGCATAGAATCGGTGTTTTAGCTATACCAAATTAGATGTCTAAGACATAACTTTATATCATCTTAATCTAAGATATTATTTCCCTTTTAATAGATTAAAAAAATCACTCCCCATTATAATTTTTAAGTTCCTTTTTAAATAGGAATGATTATTAGATATAAGCAATTTGTATTAAGCAGGCAGCTAGTTCTGAAGTGTTTAAGTAACATATATTATTTGAGGATTAGCGAAAAAAATTAACTACTGAATTATGATTCATTCATCTCTTAGGTTTTTAACTAGAACCATCAACGATTATTTAAGTATGAAAAATGGTCTTGATGAAAATAAAATATTCCTTACACATGTTTCAGATGAATCTGGTGTTGCAATTCCTGATAAATCACTTGGGTTGTCTTTGGTTAATATTGAAGAAGAAAAGATATTTAAAGAACAAAATACTGCATTCATTAATGCAAATGGTTCGGTAGAATATAGAAATCCAGAACTAAAATTGAACTTATATGTTTTGATTTCTGCAAACTATCAGAATAAGGATATAGATGACCCTTCTGATGATTATTATGAAGGATTAAAACAGCTATCGTATGTCATTTCACTCTTTCAATCCAAGAATGTATTTACCAATGATAATACCCCTGCTATGGCTAGTGAAGATCCAAATATCAAAAAACTGATATTAGAATTGTATTCTTATTCATTTGAGCAAATGTATAATTTCTGGAGTGTGTTGGGAACCAAATACCTCCCATCAGTTTTATATAAAGTAAGACTATTAAAAATACAGGAAGAAGAATTGATTAGTGATGCTTTACCTATAGAAGAGATTGATTTATTATCAAAAACCAAAGAGTTGTGAATATTAAATATAACAGATTGTTTAACCTTTCAATAACCCATGAATACTATAAAAATGGTATAAATGAGGATGTAAAATTGAAACCTGATTCTAAAACCAAAGAACTCTTGGCTAATGGGAAATTATTATTCAAAACACTTGGTAATAGCTTTATTGTATTATATAAAGCAGCGAGTGATAATATTTCCCCTTTTATAGATCTAGGAAAGGATGTTAATTTTAGATTCTATATAACCGTTGAGAGAAGCGATGAATTTCTAAATATTACAAAATTAGATACTAGTAACAAGTACGTGGCTGGGAACAAAGTTTATTTCTCAAATGATCCTACAATGGCTTCATCTGATAAAAATGCACCAGAAATACTGAATCATATACTTGTTGATAAAGCATTTGGAAAGTTATTTACATATTCTTTTTCTCTATCTACAAATCATACAAAAACAAAATTAGAGGTTGAAAATGATCAAGGCCAATTAGTTTCTATAGGAAAAGATACTGATGGTAATGATTTGCCAACAACAATAGAGCTAACCAGAGAGGATTTAAAAGTATTTAATCAGCAAATTGATTTAAGAAACAAACCAGCTGGAATTTATAAGATTATTATTAAAAATATGGCTGGTGATATTCCCCCATTGCGAGAAGAGACTGTATTGATAGATAATGAAGCTATTAACCAAGGTGTACTGGGAGTTTTAGATATTAAATATAATACAGCTTCTAATCATATGTATGGAGATACTGAATTTTACAGACTACAATTCGATAGGAAAAGTACTTTTTGGAAATATTTTATAATCAATAAATCCAACAATATTGATCTTTCGATTCCCGCTACAAGTCTAAGTATTGAAGACTCTATCTCAGGTGGAGGAACGGCTTATGTTAATGTTAATTTCATTAGAGAAGGTGATGAACCTCACTTAACAACTAAAATTAAGGGATATGATACTGTAATTTTTAAATCAGATGATACCATTCCGATTTTCGAAGAACCTAAACTTAACGTAGCGTTACGATTACAACCAGAAGATAAAGTATTAGTAGACCACCTTCCTAACCCTCCATTCAATACAGTAGAAAAAGAAAATGGTGGAGATATAGAGAAAGAAATATTTGTATTCATATAAAGAGAAAAAAGATCATGGCAGATTACAAAACACCAGGCGTATACATCGAAGAGATAAATACGCTTCCAGCATCAGTAGCTCCTGTAGCTACAGCAGTACCAGCTTTTGTTGGATATACAGAAAAAGCAATTGTAGATAATGAGACAATTGATCCTTCAATCAATAGAATTCCAGTAAGAATCACATCTATGCTTGATTTTGTGGATCATTTTGGAGGACCGTTTCAGGAATATTATAGAGCTACTCTTTCCGATTCACCAATTAGTGATATTGATCCACAAATAATAATTACTAGTATTGGTACTGTTCCGGTGGAATCTCCTTATCACCTTTATTATCAGGTGAGAATGTTCTATGCCAATGGAGGGGGAACTTGTTATGTTGTTTCGGTAGGGACATATAATGATGATGATAATGATCCTGCAACTTTTCCTGCAGATGGAGATATTCCTACTGCAACAGTGGATATTGATGTTAATGCATTGGATGCGGGTCTATCAGTCTGCGAAGAAATAGATGAAATTACTATTCTAACTGTTCCCGAAGCTATTTTACTCAGCGACTCGAATAGAAAAACAATATATGATAATATGCTTATTCAATGTAATAAGTTGCAAGATCGGTTTGCCGTAATGGATGTACAAGCCGATGAATCATCTACAGTTTTTGATGATGGGAACGATTTTAGAAATGATAATATCGGTCCGGATTATTTAAAGTATGGAGCAGCTTATTATCCTTCATTAGAAACTAAAATCGAATATTCGTTTATAGATAGTAGCGTTATAATAGAGGATACGACTACTGGGATTCATGCTGCTATATGGGATACCCAAAGGCTAGGAGCAATTAATACTGGCCAAACTTTAGCTGGAGCAGATATTTCTGTAAATGCATCTGCAACAATTACAATCGAACCTGTTAACATTAGTAATGGGGATACTTTTTTGATTGGTCCTGAGACGTTAACAGTAGCAGCAGCACCGGCAAACCCTAATGAATTTTCTGCAGGTGCTAATGAGGACGATTCTGCCGAAAACTTAAGGGTCGCGATTAATGCATTGGTAAGCACAGGTGTAACTGCTGTAAGAGTTGATAATGTACTTACCCTTTCAGCAATTGCAGATGGAGCGGCAGGTAATGGGATAGCAATCCAGTATACTGCTTCTGGAGCTGATATTGGTGCCATAGTTTCAGGTTCCGAACTAAGTGGGGGTATTGATAGATATATAGATACCAACCTCTATAATCGAATTCAGAAAGAAATAAAAAAACATAAAGTGACCCTATACCCATGTGGAGCAATCGCCGGCATTTATGCATCCGTTGATAGAGATAGAGGAGTATGGAAAGCACCTGCCAATGTAAGTGTGAATTTGGTCAATGAGCCAAGTATTCCAATAACCAGAGAAGAACAAGCGAATTTAAATGTAGATGCAACTACAGGAAAATCTATCAATGCGATCCGATTATTTAGCGGAAAGGGTACTATTGTTTGGGGTGCTAGGACACTAGCTGGAAATGATAATGAATGGAGATACGTTCCGGTAAGAAGATTTTACAATTTTATGGAAGAATCTATAAAGAAAGCTACCGAGTTTGTTGTTTTTGAACCTAATAGTAAACCTACTTGGGTGAGAACCAAAGCTATGATAGAAAATTTCCTTACTCAATTATGGAGGGATGGAGCGTTAGCAGGTGCGAAACCAGAACAAGCTTTTTTTGTGAAAATAGGCCTTGGAGAAACGATGACAGCACTAGATATATTAGAAGGGAGAATGAATGTTGAAATAGGAGTTGCAGCTGTGCGTCCTGCAGAGTTTATCATTCTTAAATTCTCACATAAGTTACAAGAATCATAATACATAATCTTTAAAAATATACGTTATGCCAACATATAATACACCAGGAGTCTATATAGAAGAAATTTCAACACTACCAGCCTCCGTTGCACCAGTTGCAACCGCTATACCCGCATTTATCGGTTATACCAAATTGACCGCTGATGAAGATGGAGTTGATCTAAAATTTAAACCTCAAAGAATAACTTCTATGTTAGAATACGTAGAATTATTCGGAGGAGCAAAAAATGATGCAATCGCAGTTTCGATTGTAGATACTTATAATGTAGATGATGATTTATTGACCAGAGAGTACAGTGCAACGGCAACAGCATCTGATTATATTCTTTATCATAGCTTAAGCCTATATTTTGCTAATGGAGGAGGACCGTGTTATATTGTTTCAGTAGGGAGTGATAGTGATCCTTTAGAAGTGGGTGATGGCTCTATGAGTTCTATAGCTGGAGGTCTAACAGGTGGTATCTTGGCTATCGAAAAAGTGGATGAACCCACTTTAATACTTTTCCCAGAGGCTAGTAAATTTACGAATCAAAGTGATTATGGTTCGGTAGTAGTAGCTGCATTAACATCTTGTGCTAAAGTACAAGACCGATTCACGATTGCTGATTTTAATGGAGATATTACGGATAATGCAGATGTGTTAAATTACCGTTCTGAATTAGGTATGAATAATCTAAAGTATGGAGCGAGCTATGGTCCAGAATTAAAGACTACTTTAAATTATGGTTATGACAATGCTACAGTAACAGTGACACATACTAATAGTGGTGGTACAGCCCCACCAGCTCCAGCATTTAATGCAGTAGATATTGATACTATAAATACCACTAACCCTAGTGTATACCGATCTATTATCGCAGAAATAGGAAAAGTGTATGTAGATCTTCCGGCTTCTCCAGCAGTGGCAGGGGCATATGCAAGGGTAGATGCAGATAGAGGTGTTTGGAAAGCACCGGCAAATGTAGGATTGAACTCTGTATTAGCACCTACAGTAATGGTTACTAATGAAATGCAGGATAACCTTAATGTCGATCCGTCTACTGGTAAATCTATTAATGCGATCCGGGCTTTTTCGGGTAAAGGTATTCTGATTTGGGGCGCTAGAACATTAGCAGGTAATGACAATGAATGGCGATATGTTCCCGTAAGAAGATTATACATTTTTGTAGAAGAATCTATTAAGAAAGCAACAGAATTTGTGGTTTTTGAACCCAATAGTAAATTAACCTGGGTACGAACAAAAGCTATGATCGAAAATTTCCTTACTGGACTATGGCGAGATGGTGCACTAGCTGGAGCAAAGCCAGAACAAGCATTTTTTGTGAGAGTAGGTTTAGGAGAAACTATGACTGCACAAGATATTTTAGAAGGAAGAATGAATGTAGAGATTGGTTTAGCTGCAGTTAGACCCGCAGAGTTCATCATCCTTAAGTTTTCTCATAAACTTCAAGAATCTTAATTCATATAAAATAATCATATAAAATTAACTTTTAAAAAATACATATTATGGCAATTAACTATCCCGTTTCGGTTTTTCATTTTCAGGTAGAATGGGGCGGAACACGTATTGGATTTACAGAAGTATCTGGTTTAACTGTAGAATTACAATCTATAGATTATAGAGAAGGTAATGCAGCAGAATATCAAGTAACAAAAATGCCAGGTATACCACAATTCTCTAACATTACGCTAAAAAGAGGAATGTTTAGAGATGATAACGAATTCTTTCAATGGCTTAATACAGTTTCTCTTAATTCTATTGATAGAAGAGATATTACAGTAAGCTTATTAAACGAAGATCACGAACCAGTTACTGTTTGGAAAATAAAATCGGCGTGGCCGTGTAAAGTAGAAGGTCCATCTCTTAATTCTACAGGCAATGAAGTATCCGTAGAAACTATAGAGTTATGTCATGAAGGTCTTAATGTAGAATTTGTATAGAAATTATGGCTGATTATTATCCACCAGTCGGTTTTCATTTCCGTGTTGATATTGATGGAATTACTTCAGACGGAATTGATATTCGTTTTCAGGAAGTATCTGGATTAAATGCGAGTGTTGGTGAATTCACCTATAATGAAGGAGGAGAAAATCGATTCGTTCACAGGTTAGCAGATCGAGTTACTTATGAGAAGCTTATTCTAAAAAGAGGTCTATTAATAGGATCAAAACTAATAGCATGGTTTAAAGATGCAGTTGAGTCCTTTTCATTCGACCCTAAAGATGTAATGGTCACTCTGCTAAATGCAGACCATGAACCATTAGAATCTTGGAGCTTTGTGAAAGCCTATCCAGTAAAATGGTCTGTATCCAGTTTTAATGCACAACAAAACGAAATTGTTATTGAAACGATCGAATTGAGCTTTCAATATTTTAGAAGATTAGAAGCAAGTTAAATAGAATCATTATGCCGGTCGAGATAAAAGTATTAATCATTAGAACTACTATTGATAATCAAAATGAACCTGAAGGAAATAACTCCTCTAGTGAAGATTGTTCTGCTCCTTCACCTTCAGAGAGTAATCAAGTACAGTTAGATGAAGTGTTACGAATGATAAAAAATAAAAACGAGAGATAATGGGATTATTAGATGGCATATTATTAAAGATGATGATCTTTTCTTTTCATGCAGATGATAATGGATTGCCGAAGGGTATTCCGATACCATATCCTGTGATGTATAACCCAGAAAAATTCTCTAAAAACGTTTCAGTAAATTATCAATCACAATGTGTACCGGGAGACAATGGTCAGGAACAGAGTTATCATAGTAATCAAAGTGGTGAAGTAACTTTCGAATTCTTTTTTGATGCTACAGGAACGTCGATAAATTCAATAAATGGAGAAGTAGCAAAAGCTATTGGAGGAGTCGACCTGGAAATAGAGTTGTTTTTAGAATTGATGAATCCGGATCCCGAAGAACACAAACCAAGAGTTTTGACTTTGGTTTGGGGGACATTCATTTTTAATTGTAAATTAAAAAGTGCCCAGGTAAACTATACTTTGTTTAGTTCTGTAGGAAGACCCTTAAGGGCAACAGTCACCGCAACATTTATTGGACACGAATTTAGAATACTTAGAGCAGCACTCAGTAAGCTGTTTTCATCTGATTTAACTAAAGTGCATATTGTAAAGGCTGGAGAAACCCTTCCTTTAATTGCTAATAAAGTATATGGCGATCCATCCTATTATATCCAGATAGCTAAAGCAAATAACTTATTGAATTTTAGAAACATTAAACCAGGACAAGAAATAATATTACCTCCTGTCGAAAAACAAAATAATTAAATGGCATTAATTGATCTAAATACTCCACAGGGTACTGAGTTAGCGACGTATAGAATCTTAGTAGATGGAACTGAGTTAGAGGGAGCGTTTACTGTAAGAAGTATAGCTACCACTAAAGCGATCAATAAGATTCCAACAGCTCACATAGAACTACTTGATGGTAGTGTGGCTGCGGCAGATTTTACATCCAGTAATGAGGACATCCTAATTCCCGGAAATGAAATGGAAATTAAAATGGGATATCAAGGAGATGAAGAAACTGTTTTTAAAGGGATTATTATAAAACATGGAATTAAAACACTGGGAACAAATGCCAACTCATTATTAATAATTGAAGCCAAAGACCTTGCAATAAAAACCACTATAGGGAGGAAAAACAGATATTTTTCTGAGGTTACCGATAGTGAAATGATAGAAACAATTTTAGGAGATTATAGTGATCTATCTATAGAAATAGAAGCAACTACTAATACACAAGAACAGATGGTCCAATATTATTGTTCGGATTGGGATTTTTTAGTTACACGCGCAGAAGCAAATGGGCATCTTATTATGGTCGATGATGCTACTATAAAAACAAGTGCTCCTGATTATGCTCAAGAACCGGTAGCAAGCTTAGCATATGGTCACAATATTTTAGAATTTGATTTCGAAATGGATGCGAGAAATCAGTTCTCGACAATTGAAACGAGATCTTGGGATATTAGTAATCAAGAGGTAATAACAAGTAGTAATAAACCTCAAGATATAACGGAATTAGGAAATATAACATCTTCAGATCTTTCAGATACTATAGGGTTAGATCCTTTAAATTTTCAGCATACAGGTTTGTTAAACCCCGAAGAACTTCAATCTTGGACAAATGCAAGAATGCTTAGGAGTCAATTGTCAAAAATTATAGGAAGAGTCAAAATTTTAGGAAATAATCAAATTAAACCAGGAAACCTGATTACTATAGATGGCTTAGGAGAGCGTTTTAACGGAACAGCTTTCGTGGCAAGTGTAAGCCATTCTTTTGCTTCCAATTGGAATACGCATTTACAGATAGGATTAAGTCAGAAGTTTTTAACTGAATGTTATGACGATGTACAGGCAATCCCATCTTCATCATTATTACCTGCTATTAGTGGTTTGCATATAGCCAAAGTGAGTGCTATTCATGACGACCCTTTGGGAGAAAATCGAATCAAAATAAAACTACCACTAATTAGCACAGAAGATGAAGGAACGTGGGCGAGGATAGCAACTCTGGATGCCAGCGAGAATAGAGGAAGTTTCTTTCTGCCTGAAATTGATGATGAGGTTATCGTTGGTTTCTTGAACGATGATCCCAGAAATCCAATAATAATAGGAATGGTACATAGCAGTGCTAACCCCGCTCCCTTTGAGGCAACAGAAGAGAATGATGAAAAAGGAATTGTTACCAGAAGTGAAATGAAATTAGTTTTTGATGATGGTAAAAATCACATTCTTTTAGAAACCCCAAATGGCAATAAAGTTTTACTCTCCGAAGACGAAGCTGCTATTCAGATCGAGGACGAAAATGGTCATAAAGTGACACTGGATGGTGACGGAATTTTATTAGATAGTAAAGGAGATGTAAATATAAAAGCAAGTGGAGATGTTAATATCGAAGGAGCTAATATAAATATTAAAGCACAATCAGCTTTTAAAGCAGAAGGATCTTCTGGAGCAGAAGTATCCTCAAGTGCTTCAACAGTAATAAAAGGTTCAATAGTTCAAATAAATTAATGATTATGGCAGCAGCAGCAAGAATATTAGACACTACCAATCATGGAGGAACCATTATCGGTCCTGGAGAACCTACAGTATTAATAGGTGGTATGCCAGCTGCCGTGCTTGGTGATAATCACGCTTGTGTACTACCACCAGTTTCACATCAACCTACAGTGTCTCCTTTTCCTATGGGAAGTACAACAGTTTTACTGGGAGGTAAGCCTGCAATTAGAGTTGGTGATACATGTATCTGTGGAGCTTCTGCAGTGGTCGGAGAGCCAACAGTTTTAATAGGATAAATTATGACTAAAGAAAATAACAATACAATTGATAATAAAGGATTTCTTGGAAGAGGATGGAAATTTCCTGTTCAGTTTACCAGAGGTAATAATAGTGTGTCACTGGTACAGCATGAAGAAGACATAAAAGAAAGTCTCATTATTCTGTTAACCACGATTAGAGGAAGTAGACTTTTGCGACCTAGTTATGGTACAAGCGTTAGAACTCTGATTTTTGAACCCCTTGATACAAATACAGCCACGTATATATCAGAAGAAATTAAGAAGTCAATTTTAATACATGAACCAAGAGTTTTTGTAGATAAAGTTGAAGCTGTTCAGGAATCGTTAAATGGCACTTTAAAAGTATCTATTGATTATACTATTATTTCTAGTAATACCAGATCCAATTTGGTATTTCCATTCTACATAAATGAAGGAACAAACATTATAAAATGAGCGAAAACTGTTTACATAGTAACCCATTGAGAAGAGACGGCACTAGCCAGCAGCAACGAACGTTAAATACGTTGCTTCCATCTTATGTTGCAGTCGATGAAAGAAGTATGAAAGATCTGATGGAATTTGTTCACACCTTTGGAGAAGAAATTCGATTTTATGATGACGCGAATTCAATTGATAGTCACTGGGCAGATTTCTTTAAAATCACAGACGAAGACTGGGCCTCTTTTTCGTTAGAAACATATTTGGAACAATTGAAAATTGACCAATTCACAAAACCACATTTAGCACTTTTCTTTGGTTTCTTATACATGTTTAAAGTGGTTCAGGATGACATAAATACGATCACAGAGAGACATCTGGATTTTTATTATAAAGAAGTATTACAATTAGAAGAGAAAGCTGCAGAGTCAGATAAGATTTCTATTATTTTCGAATTAGCTAAACACATAGAGAGTCATTTGCTAAAAGCAGGAACTCCTTTAAAGGCAGGAAAAGATAATACAGGAGTAAATGTAACTTATAAACTTAATGAAGATACTGTAATAAATAAGGCACAGGTAGTAGAGATTAAAGCTCGGTTTACAAATTTAGAAGACCAATGGGCAAGTGAAACAAAATATCCAAAAACGAATCATAGCGTCTATAGTTCACCAATTGCAAACTCTGCGGATGGTCTTGGTGAGGAAATACAAACTGAAGAAAAAGATTGGAGAGTTTTTGGACGCCCTTCATTTATCAACAATGAAGATGATCCTACAGGATTAAAAATTGCCGATCGCAAACAAGGTGAAATTGGTTTCGCCATTGCCAGCCCAATTTTGTTTTTGGCAGAAGGACAAAGAAAAATTGATTTAGATGTATCCATAGATTTTAATGGTGATAAAAATAAAGAAATAAATATCCAGAACAAGATTCTGATATTGTTATCCGGGGAAGAAGAATGGATTGAAACAACATTTTTACCAAGTGATAAGGCGGTAATAAAATTTATTGATGGGGTTTGGAAAATGCAAATTACAACGCATTTAAAAGTAGATCAACCCGCTGTTTTAGCCTATGATAATGAAGTTTTTGAAGAAAATATCAGTACTAAATGGCCTGTTCTCAAGTTACTGATCAACTCAGAAGATCCCACAGAAGAATCCCTCTATAAAGATCTAATTAACGTTTCAGTAGATACTATAAATCTTACTGTAGAAATTGATGGAGAAACAGATAATATACCGGGTATTCAAAACCTAATCGTTCAGAATGATGATAGTATTTTAGATGTATCTAAACCGATGCCTATTTTTGGAAGTCAACCTCGTGTTGGTAGTAAATTTTACATCGGGAGTTGGGAGATATTTCAAAAAAACTTGAGTTATATTACTCTAAAACATCAATGGATTGATTTACCCATAGATGCGGGTGGTTTTGTGGATTATTATAAGAAGTATTCTCCAGCTAACCTAAGAAAAAATGCAGCTTTCACAATCAATACGGCGGTTTTAGATCAAAAAAAATGGAATAATGTATTTAATTGGAGATACTTGTTCAGAAATTCGGACGGGTCTCCGATAGATACCGATACGACACTTCCTACGGCCACAGAACAGAGTAAAATGGCATTAAGTAGTTCCTCATTTTCTAATTTAGAAAGAGATGTAGATATGCCTTTAGCTCAAGAATATGATAATAATCTTGATAAAGGGTTTATTCGATTTGCTCTTCGCGAAGTTGATTTTGGTAATAAAACCTTTCCAAAAGACTTTTCGGCTCAAGCTATTGAACTTGCTAAGGAAAATCCATCAGCAGATGCTGCACTTCCGAATGCGCCATATCTTCCAATGATAGAAAATTTATCAATTTATTATAAGTCTTCTGTATCTTTTAATCTTAATAGTACTACCACTAATACAGAAGAGAATGATATTGTTGAGCAATTTTTTCACCTGGAACCTTTTGGAAATTATGAGGTAGATAGAACGAAAGCTTCCAACACTATATTTTCCTTAATAGAAGAAGAAGGAAGTTTGTTTATAGGTATTGATAATTTAAATCCTCCACAAACACTTTCACTATTAATTCAGGTAGCTGAGGGAAGCGCAAACCCCAAAAAAGAAAAGCAAGAAGTAACATGGCATTATTTATCAGAGAATAATTGGTTACCGTTTGACCAATATACTTTATTGAGTGATGGTACAAATGGTTTACTCACTTCCGGAATTATTAAACTAGATATTCAACGTAATATTTCGATTGGTAATTCTCGGTTATCTCCAGATTTATATTGGCTAAAGGCTAGTGTAGCTAAAGATTCTGATGCAGTTTGTGATATTATTGATATAAAAGCACAGGCAATTAGCGCTTCTTTTGTAGATCAGCATAATGATCCAAAATTTCTTGAGAATGCATTAGAAGCTGGAACCATTTCTAAGCTTTTAAACGCAGATGCCTCTGTAAAAAAAATAGAGCAACCTTATGCTTCGTCTGATGGTAAACCTCCAGAAAAGGAGAAAGCATTTTATACACGAGTTAGTGAACGTTTACGACATAAAAATAGAGCTATAACTATCTGGGATTATGAACATTTAATCTTAGAAAAATTTCCAAAAGTTTATAAAGTAAAATGTGTTAATCATACAAGTTTTGATGGCACCATAACAGATTATAGTGAGACTGCACCTGGACATGTTTCTGTAGTTGTAATTGCTAATGTTCAAAATAAAAATGCAGTTGATCCATTACGTCCATTAGCTAGTTTAGATCAACTTAGTGAGATTACATCTTTTATAGACAAGATAAAACTTCCTTGCGTGATACTGCATGTTAAGAATCCAATTTATGAAGAAATAAAAGTAGATTTTAAAGTGAAATTTAATAAAGGTATTGATGCGGGCTATTATACATCTAAACTAAGAGAAGAAATTAAACATTTTCTTTCTCCCTGGGCTTCTGACTGTGCCACTGATATTGTTTTTGGTGGGAGGATACACAAATCCGTGATTCTAAACTTTGTAGAAGAAAGATCCTATGTAGATTATGTAACGTGTTTTAAAATGTTTCACATCATAAATGACGAATCTAATATATCTATCAAGGAAGTAGATGAAGCCTTAGCACAAACCTCTGTATCCATTATTGGTTCTGCAAGAACCCATACTATAGAAGAAATTGCTGCGAGTGAAGCTGATCAGTGTAAATGCGATGATAATATCATATTAAGTACAGAAGAGTTGACAGCTATTGATAATTGCTAAAAATAATGTTTGAATGAATGAATCACAAACCATATCGAAACAATTACCTGTTTTAAAGAGCATGCAATATGAAACGTTGCGAGAATTAGGAATTCAACGTATTCAGGAGCTGGCGGGTACATTATGGACAGATTATAATACACATGATCCTGGAATTACCATTTTAGAAGTGCTAAGCTATATGTTAACAGATATCGGATATAGAATCAACTATGATATAAAAGATATTCTAGCACAGAAACTAGGGAGTCCAGATTATTATGATATTAAGAACTTCTATACTGCTTGCGAAATATTACCTGTTTGCCCCGTGACTTTTAATGATTTTCGGGAGATTATGATAGACGTAGAAATAGTAGATGATACAGAAGAAGAAGTACAATACTATGGCGTAAAAAATGCTTGGATAGATAAGTCTCCAGATGCAGAACATGCGATCTATGTAAACAAGAAGAAAAGTGAATTGAGTCTATCTCCAGTGCCCAATTCTTCTGAAGAAGATATGTTTTATGTAAAAACGCTATACGATGTGTTATTAGAGTTTGATAAAAATGAAAAGTATGGAGATTTAAATGAAAATACAATCGAAGGAGATTTTGTTTTATATGAATTCCCTGCGTTAGAAGAGTTACAAGGATTGAAAATTGCGATCGAGATTACATTTCCAAATTGGGATGATGATATTGATTGGTCTAATTATGATGAAGTACGTGATTCTGTGAGTGATGTTACTCTAAAATTTTTGAATGTAGCAGACAGTTATGATTTTAATTATGACGTATCCAATGACAAAAGAGTAATTCTTGTAGAAAATGCGAATTCTAAACCTGTTCCGGATTTAGCAAATCTGATCACTCAAATAAACAATTTTATGTATGATCCTATTGAAGGGTTAATTGTAAAATATGTAGAGAAGATTACTATTATTCATCAAATAGTAGAAGAGGTAAAAACTCAATTACACAAAAACAGAAACTTATGTGACGATTTTTTCCGTTTTAGTGCGTTAAAAGTTGAAGATATTATTCTGTGTACTGATATAGAACTGGATAATCAAGCAGATGTAGAAGAGACTGAAGCTGCAATTTTTTATGCAATTTCTAATTTTCTTTCTCCCACAGTATATTTCTACACCTTAGACGAAATGCTGAATAAGTGTGCTATTGAAAACAAATATACTATTGAAGCAATCAGTCTAGGAGAAAAAATAATAACAATAAATACGAAGTTAATTGAAGATGTAGGTAGTGAAGACACTGTTTCTATTTCGGGTGATGAAACTATTTCTGGAGAATATACGGTTAAGTGTATAAAAGAAAATGATCTTAATCCTGCTTTTACGGATATTCATATAGACGAAGAAATCACTTCAGCTACTTTCTCAGAAGATACTATCTTATTTGTAGGGAGAATAGATGAAAACCTTTGTAAAACAGTTGATGAAATTTTTGAAGGTCCCAAATTAAAACATGGGTTTATTGATGAGAAAGAGCTCGAAGCTGCACAACTTACTAAAGTTATTCATGTTTCTGATTTGATCAGAATTATCATGGATATCAAAGGAGTTAAAGCTGTACGTAATATACAGATAGCTAATAGACCACAAGATAATGATGATGGTATTGATGAAAAAAGTGTAAAATGGTGCTTAGAACTTGCCTGGAAGTATAAGTACGTTCCTAGATTGAATTTAAGTGACTCAAAGATCACTTACTATAAAGACCAATTGCCATTTTTGGCTGATGATGATGAGGTTAATACATTAATTGAAGCACTTGAAGCAACCGATAGACCACAAAAAATTCGGTATCCTAAAATGAATATTGATCCGCCATTAGGAGAATTTAAAGATATCGAAAACTATGTCTCATTACAGGAAGAGTTTCCGGATATCTATGGAGTAGGTTCTTCTGGTATTCCAGATTTATCTTCTTTAGAAGGATTGAAAAAAGCTGAACGCGAAGGAAAAGTAAAACAACTAAAAGGCTTTCTTACCTTTTTTGATCAATTGATTGCTAATGAATTAGCGCAATTAAATATGGTGAAGGATCTCTTTTCTATGAATGGAGAGAAAAATGAATTTGGAGAATACAAAATTGATCATACGTATTTTTCAAAAGTATTGTATGATGTAATTCCTAACGGTTCAGAATTATATGTTGATCAGGCGGGACATTTAGTAAGTCTAAAAAAAATAGTGGAGGATGAGAGCCTTTACATACAAAGAAGAAATAAATTTTTAGATCATTTGTTAGGCAGATTTGCAGAAACTTTTACCGATTATGCAATACTCGCTCATAAGATTGATAAAGAAAAAGCAGGACTAGATCTTATTGAAGATAAACTGCAATTTTTAGATCGCTATCCAGCTATTAGTGCAGAAAGAGGAAAAGGATTTAATTATTTACAAGATTGCTATCAGTGGCATATCCACAATGTTTCAGGAGTAGAACAACGTGTTTCGTTTTTAACAGGAATGGAAGAGAGAGAAGTTTCGACTCTTAATTTTAGTGATAACTTTTTAATTGATCCTGTGATAGCGGGTTTTACAATACAGGATGATTTAAGTGTTCCGTTACTCGTACAAAAAGACAATCTAGAAAGTGATATTGAGGTAAAAGAATTACTGGAGCGTATCATAATGACTGGTTTATGTAGAAGTAATTATGAAACAATTGTAGAAGAAACCGGTGATTTTTCTTTTCGATTAATTTGTGAAGACGAAATATTAGCTGTTAGTTCAAAAGTCGATTATAATTCCGATATAATAGGAGGAGATGCCGATACCGCAATTCTTGAACTAATTAAAGTTTTAAAAAGAGAGTATTTTGATAACCACGAGTCGAATAGAAAGAATTTGTCTTGTCCGTTTAAGAATTACTTCACTTATGAGTTAGCTGCTGACATTACACCGGTTGCTCCGGATTTACCAACATATACCTTTAAGTATGTGATGTATTCCAAAGCGTTTCAATTTACGGATGAATTCAAAATCCTGGAAGGCGAAATTACCGAAGAAATTGTATTGGAGGAAACCGAAACACTGCCATTAACAGAAGAACAAGTACTAAAAAAAGGAGAGGCTAAAATCCAAAAATTATTTTGGGAGATTATATATAACGCTATAGACAGACGTCAGTATCTATTGGATGTAAACCTAACTCCATATCGTTTTCAATTATGTAGTTCGAAAGGACAAGTGATAGGTAGTAGTGTTGCTGAAAACTTCAATGTAATATTGGCAGATCAAATTAAGACTAGTAGTGCTAACACCCTTCAGATAATTGAATCTACCGCTAATGATGGAAATTATACCATTAACAATGCAGAAGCTAAAGGTCCCAATATCGAACTTGAATTAACTAATAATATACCTTCTCCAATATTTGATGGGAAAGCTATTTGGGAAGAAACTTTTGATATTCAGGAAATAAATGTAGAAAAAAGATGGGTAAAAGCCACTTCGGATATTAGTACTAATTTTTTAGTGAATGATATATTCGAAATAAGAAATTCTACAAGTAATGATGGTTTATATACAATAAGAAGTATTGATAATGATGGAGGGAAAACGATATTAAGATTTTGGGAACCTATTCCTACTGATGAAACAGATGGAGAAATTGTAGACCAGCATATTTTCGAAATGATTGCCGTTAATCTTAATGTAGTAACCGTAAAAGGAGGAGAAGATGAAAAAGCCATTCAGCAATTAATTGATTTTGTTACAGATAAGTTCATCAAAAAAGAAGGTATGCATTTAATAGAACATACCTTACTTAGACCAAGGATTAATGAAGAGTTGTTTGTTGATTTAGCGCCAAGACATTTGGTGTCTTTAGGAGGTAGTTCTGCTCAATTAGTTTTTCCGAAACGAACTGAAATCCTAAGTGCTAATTCTGATAACAATACCATATTAGTTTCAGATAATATTAAAGCAGAAATTATTGGAGATACTATACATGTCGAAGAAGGACCTTATAACGGTCAAGAGTTTACAATTAAAAAGATCACAACACAAGCAGGGAAATCAAGAATTCACTTAAACGAAGATTTGAAGTTTAATTTGCCAAACCTTCCATTCGACAATGGATCCGTAAGATATGGTAGCCAAATAGATCTTGTGAAAATCAAGCCTGTAACGAATACTATAACCGTAAGCGATGCACAAGTATTAGCAATCAAAGTGGGGGATGAGGTGATCGTTAAAAATCCTGAAAACAAAGAAAATGATGGGACTTTTATTGTTAAAACGATTAAAGAAAATGATCTCAATTATGATATAAGATTGATGTCCAAATTACAATGGGTACAAGATGATTTATTACCTGTTTATTTAGATCAGGACTGCAAATCTTGCCAGTTAAGTGATGTTTATTCTTGTATTGCCACAGTTATTATACCGTATTGGGCGGATCGTTTTATAAATCTAGATTTTAGAAAATTTATAGAGAAAACAATCAGACTAGAAGCTCCAGCTCATGTGATGCTTAATATATGTTGGATCAATTGTGAACAAATGGAAACTTTTGAACAAAAATATAAAGCATGGCTTTTTGAAATCAATAAACCAATATGGAATAAACCTAATTTATCCATTGCATTAAACGAATTTATAGAAGCGTTAACAGCTAGTAGAAATATATACCCAACCGGTACTTTACATAGTTGTGATGAAGATGAATCACTAGAAAGCGCTATTATATTAAATAATTCCGTCTTAGGAACCTAAAAATAAAATCATGAGTATTCTAATAAACAACTATCCAATTTTCGAAGACAACCAGGTACTCACCAGTGGGCAACTTAATCAATTAAATAAATATCTTGATGAGCAAACTAGACTTACTCGTTCTTGCTTAATAGGTATGGGAATCGCCTGCGGACTGGATCTGGACGTAAGTACAGAAGGTATAACTATTAAAGAAGGAATTGGTATTAGTTCTGAAGGTTTTTTAATAAAACTGTGTCCAGAATCAAGATCCTGTACCACCGTTCAATATCGTCCATATACATTACCTAATGATATAGTATATACGCCATTTCAGGATGAATTATTTGTGCAAGATATTGAGCTTCATGAATTACTTACAGCTAATGCCGAAACTGATGAGCAAGATATATTAGTACCTCTTACAGAAGAATTTTTAAAAGATAAAGTAGTTCTGTTATTTCTGGAATGCCTGGATAAAGACCTAAAATCTTGTTTGGGAAAGAGTTGTGACGAATTGGGTATGGATAGGATATTTACTTTAAGAAAACTATTAATAAATGTTACTGATCTTGATAAAGTAAACAAACGATCAAACGGAGGTAGACAAGATGATTTATTTATTGAAAAATATAACCTCAAAGATATAAGTCTGCCCAGAGTATTTTTTGATAACATAAATACCTTACATTATTTACCACTTGCCAATTCCTATAGAAAAGCTATAGATGAAATTGGCCCAGAATTGGGTAAATTATTAAATGAAACCTATGTGGTTTACGAACCAATTTTAAAAGATGTTTATGATGAGAATCCATTTGAATCATCCATCATACAAGATGTTTATAAAATGTTTGAGGAATATTTTGACGGAGGTTTCAAACCTGTCTGGAGGGGAATGCAATACCTATACGATTTTTTTAAGGATCTTATTTTAGCATATAAAGAATTTAAAGATTGTGCATATGATTTGATGCTACAGTGTTGTCCGGATATGACAAGGTTTCCTCGTCATTTAATGTTAGGTAAAGCAATTGCAGAGCAAAGAGATAAATGTGAAATAGATATTTATAGGCACAGTTTTACGCAACCGCCTATCTATAATCATCAAAATTATTTATTAGCCAAGACAATTTCATTACATAAAAGAATAGTATTAATGTTAGAAAAGTTCTCTTTTGAGAAATTGTCGAATGCAGAGAAATTGGAAATGAAGGTTACGCCAAGTTGCGAAAAGAAATCAAAACTATCATTAAGAAGCATTCCATTTTATTATGATTCCAAAAGCAAAAGTACATTTGAGAAATTAGAAAACCTTGAACTAGAATGGAGTTATGAAAGGAACTATAAACAGTGTCAGATAGAAGACAAAGAGAATAATGCTCTCAATGTATCTTATGATAACAATAAGATTCAGGAGTCCTATATTACTCCGTTGACCACTCCTTTAGATTTTGATATAGATCAATTTAATTTTTTAAGGATTGAAGGGCTTTTAGGTAAAGAGATTAGTAATGCATATAGTTTTACTCAAAAAATAAAAAGACTTAAAAACTTGTCTTACGATGTACGAGTTGTTCATATTGGAGATGTATTAGAAGAAGACTATAAAATTCGACCAAATTGTATTTACAATGATTTACAACCTATTTATGAAATCTGGAGAAATAAATTTATTTATTGCCTGGTTGGTTTATCTAAACTAACCGACATTTCCAGGTTTGCAGCAACCAATGGAGATAGTCTTGTAACGACTAATGATGCTGCCGAAACTACTCAAGCTAGAAGAGCAGCTTTCTCAAAGGATGATTTGAATACAATTAAAAATTTTAGCGCCAAAGTTAATAGGGATAATTGGTCCATGGTAGTCGAAGAAGTATTGCATAAAACCTCTTCTTTAAATAAACGAGAAAATATAAATAGAGTGTCTGAAAACCTAAACTTGGTTTCAGTAGCAGTGGGTAGACAGACCATTTCAGGTCTTTTTCAGGAATTAGAAAATTGTATGATTCAATTGAGAGAAAACACACCTGAAGACTTTCAATCATTTGATTTTGAAAAATGGCTCGAACTGTATAAATGTCCTTTAAACATATATGTAGAAATACTAAAACTATTAAGTACAAGATATCAAAGAGGTCAAGTAAATGTTCAGTTAAATACGTATTTTTTATTGTTTTGTCAGTTGCACGGACTTATAAGAAATCTTGCAATTTTTCCATATATAGATATTCGTATTTTATATAATACACTAAAGGTTAAAATTGATACGTATAATGAATCAAATGAGTTTTCAAATTTCATAAAACAAAATCCTGGTACTGTACATAAAGCAGGAACCCCTCAAGGGCAGACATTTATATTACTATACCAAACAGAATTCTCGGATAAGTATAGAGAGTCTATACTTCCTAAAATAGAAGCGTATCTAGAAAAGCAAGAAGTTAGCAGTGAGATTATAAGACAAATCGATCAGATAGATAAAGAAAATTTAGGTAAGGTATTAGGCGATTTTCAACTACCATATCTGTGTTGTTCTCCTTGTGATCAGATAGATACGAAACCTGCTCAATTAGATCCTTTTGCTCCTCCGATTATCGAAACAGTGCCAATACGACAAGTTGATACTGATCCTACTAATGGTATAGAGTTTTTTGAATATAATATTGTAAAAGAAAAATTGTTTCATGAGGTGTATGAAGTAGATCGGTATAAGGTAAATCTTACAGCTGAGGCAAAATATGGTGATGCAACCATAGAATATACTCCTTCTGATTTAAACACAAATGTAAATATTCAATATCTAAACTATGTTGTTGATATAAATAAAGTTGCAGCCGCAGCAAACAGTTCTGAAGATGCTTATTTAATAGACGAATTTACCTATGAAATTATTCATCAACAAACCGGTGAAGTAATTGACTCCTCTGTGATCACTATTTTAGTTCCTATAATAGAAATTAGAACGCAAGGAATAAAAGTTGGAGTAACAGGAAGAGTTATTACCAGATCAGATGGTGTTTTGATTGGGATTGCAGAAGCTACAATAGCATTCGATAAATTTCCAGATCTTAAAACATCCTCTATAGGGAATGGCGATTTTTCGATTACTACATTATCTAATGTTCTTCCGAATGGGACACATGATATTACCGTTTTTGCTAATGGATATTTTCCTAAGACAATTCCGGTAACTATTAATAACAATATTCCATTTGTTACTGTAGAGTTAGTTCCAATTATAATCTTTACGCCAATTTTTACAGATTTTATTACTGTTATTGAGGCAGATGTTAATGCCGAAAGCACTATCAACTTGATAAATGATTTTAGAACAACTGATCTTGCTAATAAAGAAAAGATAAAAGGACTAATAGAGAAAGAAGGAGATCGTCGATCTTCTTTAATTAAAGTAGAAGAAACACTTTCTATGTTCTCCAAGGATAGTAGTCTAACTGTTACTAAAATGAATACAGTTTTCTCTAAGACCAGAGATAGTTTATTGGCAGAAATAAAGTTAGCAACCGGGGCATCTAAAAAAATGAAAACTGAAGGTCTTAAAACAATGACTACAGCCTATCTAGATCGGTTGATTCTTACAGAGCCTAAAGGATTAAGTACTGTAAGTAAAAAGACATTAAGTGAAACGGCAAAGTTAATTAATTCGAATGAAGTAAATATGAAGGGTGAAATGAAGAAATGGTTTGCAACCAAGGATAAGTTAATAGGTAATAAGATCACGAATGTTATTAGAAACAATTTCAAAATATAATAATTGATAGATACCGCCAAACATATTATTAAACAACAGATACTTGATCTTACCATTTCTAATTTAAAAGATCAGGAAGACATATCTAATGTTGTTTCTGAAATTTATAAACGTAATATAGAAGCTATTTTAGAGGAAATATGTAATGATTTGATTCCTGCTAATAAAGTAGTTAAAATTGATTCTTTAGTTATAGATATTGGTCGTTTAAGATATGACAGGTTAGCTTTGGATTTTCCAAAAGCTGTTCGGAAATCTATAAAAGAAGCACTTTTTAAAGAAATCAGAAATGAAATTGTTCGATCAAATGGTGCTGTTAAAACAATAAAAGATCAGGAGAATAAAGAAAATGCCTTATTAGAATATTTGCGGACAGGTGTAATTCCCTGGTATTATGATGGAGATTTTATAAAACTGAAATCAGAGTTTTCTAATAAAAAGATTAATACCACTTATAAACTTGATCAGGTTTTTAGTAATGCAATTAGTATAATCAGGACCATTCATTTTTTTGAAGAAGAAAAATTACATTCTTTTCTTATGGAAAAATTAAGTAAGGGGCAAAAGAATGTATTAATTGAGTTTGCAATTTTAAAAAAGATATTGGACACATTAAATAGTATTACAAATGTTCCAGTTAGAAATGAATCAATTTTAATCAAAATAAAACCTCTTTTAGAAGTATGTAAACCAAAAAAAGAAGTGTATGATACAATGATAAGACAATTGATTGATTCGATTTCTTCTAATCATTCGTCTTCTGCTATTTTTTTAGAAAAAACAACATACCTTATTGATGTATTACCAAAAAAATATTATCAGAAATTACAGATACTGTTTAATAATATAGAATGGAAGAAGCTACATAAATTTACTAAAGACGAACTTTTGTTTATAGAAAGTTTAAGAAAGGAAAAGAATGCTAAAAAAATAGTAAATGTAAAGAGTAGTGTAAATGATTCTAAACAAAAGATAAAACCAAAACGGGTAAGTTCAAAACAAAGAGTAGAAGTTGGCGAAAGTATAATAGTTAAAAATGCCGGACTAATTTTAGTTTGGCCCTACCTACAATCATTTTTTACTGGACTCGATCTTATGCGAGAAAAAACATTTTTGGATGATCAGAAAACCACCAAAGCAATCCATTTATTACATTATTTAGTTTTCCAGTCGGAGGAAAGTAATGAAACAGAATGGATACTCAACAAGCTTCTTTGTGGTATAGAAATAACCGATTTTGTTCCTGAAAAAATGAAGTTAAGTACTGAAGAGAAAGAAGAGTGTGATAACTTATTAAAGGCCCTTATCAATAATTGGTCAGCATTAAAAAAGACAAGTCCAGACAGTCTAAGAAGTACGTTCTTAATGCGAGAAGGTTTGTTGATGAAAAATGATAATGGGTGGATGCTGAAAATAGAAAGAAAAACATTTGATATTTTATTGGATAGGTTAACCTGGTCTATTTCAGTAGTTAAATTGCCTTGGAATAATTATATGATTCATACAGAATGGTAACAGACAAAATAAATAGAAACGCTATTGATATAACTAATGAACTGAATTGGTTAAAACAAATTCTGAAGATCCGATCTGCTCTTAATGTTAATGAGGAGATTCCGGAGAAAGATGTTTTTGATATCAATCCTCCAGATATATCAGAAAGTATATCTGGGTACGCTGAGTTAATTAGGGATTATGAATTTGGTTTTGTCGAACGTTTTATTATTATTCTTTCTGCTGTTCCTTATATTAAACCAGAACTATTAGATGTGTTTATCCAAAAGAATAAGACTACAAATCAGTTGTACACAGAATTTGGAGGAAAAATCAGTGAGCAACATTCAGGCTTTTTGCCTACTGGAGAAACTATAATGTTCATTTTGGCAGCCAATGATTTAGCAAGAAGATTTGCCCTAATAAAACCCTTTGAAGGGGATCATCCATTTGCAAAAGAGCAAATAGTATGGTTGACAGAAGTTTCTAATCAAGTAAGCTTTTTAAATGGACAACTATGCATTTCTCAGGAAGTATTAGATCTGATTACAACTGGAGAAGTTAAAAAACCTACTTTTAGCAGTGAATTTCCTGCTAGACTTTTAGAGACTAACATGAAATGGGAAGACCTGATATTGGAGCAAAAAACGCTATTTCAACTTAAAGAAATTGAAATATGGCTAAAACATCATCACCAATTGATGATGGATTGGAATATGGAAAAAAAATTACAACCTGGCTATAAAACACTTTTTTATGGACCTCCAGGAACAGGAAAAACCTTGACTGCTAGTTTGTTGGGTGAGAAATTGGGTTTTGATGTCTATAGAATCGATTTATCTCAAACAGTTTCTAAGTTTATCGGAGAAACCGAAAAGAACTTAGCTAAAGTTTTCGATAAAGCAGAAAGTAAAAATTGGATTTTGTTTTTTGATGAGGCGGATGCGCTGTTTGGTAAAAGAACGGCAACAAAAGATGCTCATGATAGATATGCTAATCAACAAGTATCTTATTTATTGCAGAGAATCGAAGAATATGATGGTTTAGTCATTTTAGCATCTAACCTTAAAAGTAATATTGATGATGCCTTTTTAAGAAGATTTCAGACGGTGGTTCGTTTTCCAGTTCCTTCTGCAAAAGAAAGACATGATTTATGGCAGAAGGCCTTTTCAGAAAAATGTACGTTAGGAAAAAAAGTGGACCTCTGTCAACTAGCAAATACATACGAATTAGCTGGTGGTTCTATTATTAATGCAGTTCAATATGCATCCTTAATGACATTAGATAAATCAAGTAGTGAGATTATGATGGGAGATATTTTGCAAGGTATAAAAAGAGAATATCATAAAAACGGTAGAACGATATAAGTATAAAAGATAAAAACAATAGTGATGGCTTTTACAGGATCTTTAATTGAAAATAAAAACCCAATGATACAAGCAAAGCTAACCATTGGGAAACCTAATGATCAATATGAACAGGAGGCAGATCGTGTTGCTGATCAGGTGATGAAAATGCCAGTGAATCAAAATGCTTCTATTGAACGTAAATATGATAAATGTAAGGAGGAAGAATTACAAATGAAGCCATTAGCTGTATCTATTTCTTCTATTATTCAGAAACAAGCGAATGATAGTGGGGTAGTTGCGCCATCAAATATATCCCAATCTTTGGCAAAAAGTAAGGGTGGCGGTCAGAATATGGATGAATCTACTCAATCCTTTATGAATAAAGGTATTGGTGCGGATTTTTCTAATGTAAAGATTCATACAAATGATTCAGCTATCCAAATGAATCAATCCTTAGGTGCTAAGGCATTTACCAATGGGAATGATATTTATTTTAATAAGGGGCAGTATAACCCTCAAAGCTCTGAAGGGAAACATTTGTTGGCACATGAGTTGACGCATGTGGTACAGCAGGGAGGAAGTGAAAAACAAGGAAAAAAACAAAATGATGTAATTCAAAGATATATCGATGCTCATGGAACTAAAGGATCAGCAATAGGTCATTCCTATAGGATATCAGATGATTTGACTACTGCAGTTAAAGTTGGCTATCCGAATCATGATTTATATGCTAAAGCGGGAAAAGTAGCACCGGCTAATACCAAATTAGCAAGTGTTGGATCAGGAATCGAACTCATAGAAGAAAGTAAAACCTTTCAAGTGTCAAGTAAAGGTAGAACAAGAACCTTAAAGAAGGTAAGTCCCAAAAATAAACAGAATACTACCTCAGGAAATACTATGAAAATCTCGGATGATTGTGGAACAAGTTGCTCTGTTGTAGTAGGAAGTACTAGTCGAACTGCTTTACATAGGGATGCCATGACAGGAGCTAATTCTAAAACGGCTGCAACAAGTCCGGCTTTAATGAAAGCCGAAATAATAAAAAAACTACTAAATAAATGGCTAACAATGGCATCAACATCTGTATTGACAAAAACTAAAATAATCGAAACATTAACTAAAGCAAATGCTAAACTATTAGAAGTTAATGTAGCTAAGGCAGATTTTTTAGCAGCGGTTTCAGATGCAGAAAAAGAGATGAAAGGAGATATATATTGGGCAAAAGTAGAGGAGTATGGAGATATTATGATGTCTTACTATAATAAACAATCTGAATCAAAACGGGAAGAAATTGATAAGTATTTAAAAATAAATAAATATGCAAACCCAAATGTAGGACAAGGTTATACAATGTCTTCAGGAGGTACTAATTATCCGGGAGAAAGGACCTGGAATTTTCATTGGGGAGGTGTAGTTATGAAAAGCGATGATCAGAAAGATACTATAACATTAGAAAATTATGCGGTGCCTGGAAATGTAGAAAATGAAAGATGGGATTTTGCTATGTATGGAACCGCAGCAAAAAAAGGACAGACTTTTCACGAGCAACATCATGACACAAAACAACATGGTGATAAACCTACTACCATGACCATTGAGAAAAAATGATACAAAAAATTATTTATACTAGTATAATCTTGTTGTTTATAGCATGTAACTCAAAAACGTCATCAAAGAAGATGGAACATATTAGCACTGATTTTGAATTTAATAAAAGTATAACCTTAACCGGTATATATGTCAAAAGTACAATATCTAAAAGAGAGCAGGGAGATCATATAGGTCATTATAAAATAATTACAGATGACTTAAAGGAAGTAATATTATTACCTCCATATAGTAAGGAATCTGTAAGGCCAAAAGAAGAGGTTCAAAGTTTTGAAGGAAAAAAAGTAGAAGTTACTGGTGTTATTAAAGAGAATACTTCTCTTTCACCACCTTCATTAGAAAATCAACCTATATCAGTTAATATACCTTGCTTTATTACTATAGAATCTATTCAATTAGCAAAATAGTAAATAATTTTTCTCAAATCATCGGGTAAATGTGAAATGCAATAACGTAAAAAAGGAATAGAAATATAAATATGTAAATAATGGGATCACCAACTTTCATATCAAAAAAAGAAAAGGAGCTACAATCAAAATTAAAGATTGGAGTACCTAATGATATACATGAAAAGAAGGCAGATCAAATTGCTAATGATGTAATAAAAGTAAATTCATCTGGAGAAGGGGCTATCCAGAGAAAATGTAATGAATGTGATGATGAATTACAAATGAAGCCATTACAGAGTACTACTGATGTAATGATTCAAAAACAAGATGAGGATGAAAATGATCATCCGTACCAATTAACCATGCCAGAAATAGGTAGTAGTTTATCCTATAAACCTAATCTGAGTTTCGGTATTCCTGAATTAAAATTAGATCCTAAAATAGCATTCGAAATAAAGATGATGGAAATAAGAAGAATGTTATCCATAGACTTACTTAAACAACAAGCTCCAAAAATTAATACAGTTTATGGTCCTCAGCTACCACCAACGTATGGTCTTCAATTGCCACCGGCTTATAATCCTCAATTGCTGCCCCCAACACCATCTTATATCCCATCGTTAATCCCAAATATACCGCCATTAACAACCCCAAAAAAACCAGAACCAAAAGACGTAAAACCAAGAAAAGGAAGCCCGGGAGATATTGTAAAAGCTATTATGGGAATTCCAGTCATTAAAACTAAACTAGAGGAGATACAAGCAACTGCAGAAAAATATGCAGAAAACACCTATAATGGGTTGTCTACAGGAGGTAAAGTAGGTGTTATTAGTGGTGCAGTAACCCTGGCGGGAGGTACCGTAGCAGGTTTGTTAGTAATGCCAAGGGAAGATAGATTATCTTTATTAGATCCTCTAAGCGGTGTAGCAATTCCAATTCCAGGAACACCAGTATCAGTCACATATACAAGTATGGATATGAAAAAAATTGTTCCTTCAGCCTCTGATAATGCTCCTAAGGTAGAACAAGTAATGATAGGTGTGAATGTAGGGAAAATACTTCCGAAAAGTTGGGGATTTAAATGAAAGAGATATGTTTACAATAGCGAATAAAAGTAGAATACAACCTAAGCTTACTATTGGCCAGCCCAATGATCGATATGAACAAGAGGCGGATCAAGTGGCAGATCAGGTAATGAAAATGTCAACTTCTCAAATTCCTAGCTTACAACTTAAATGCGCAAAATGTGAAGAAGAAGAGTTGCAAATGAAACCTCTGTCGAAAACTATCGAACCAATTATTCAAAAACAGGAAGAGGAACCGATCACTCGACAAGGAAATAGGGATGCAAATCAACAAATGGCGCTAAGCCAATTATGTAATAGAACTTTTACAACTAGTGAAGAAGCACAAAGGCAATCTATTTATGAGGGGTTTATTCGAGGCCTTACGGGAGTAAATTCTAGTGTAGAAAGGGTAATCAAAATTTCTATGTGCAGATTTTCGCTAAGGCAATTAAGTAAAATGTCAAGAGCCGGGCTTCGTATCTGGACACATGGGAGTGTGCCTTCCGTTTTTGAAGGAGTAGTTCAAATTAACTCTAGAGGTGGGTCAGCTTCTTATGTTCGAGGTATTAGAACTATTTTTCTAAGAGAAACTATTAATACCGCTTGGTTAACTCATGAAATGGCTCATGCTTGGGATCATATTAGGATAATACCAAGGCGTAATTTGGTAAGACTAGAAAACCTGAACTCGAGAAGAAGAAGAAGGTTAATTCTTAATCCGGGAAATTATTTGTCAGAAACTAGTAGAAGGCAAAATATAGACAGAATAGGGGCGCGAAGACCCACAAGAATGACTTTTGATCGGATGTTTCAAAATTATAGAAGAAGAGTTCCTCGCAGAGAGTTAGCATTTTCTCAAGGTTCGCGAACGGGGTATTCTATGACAAGTTCACAAGAATTTTATGCTGAAGGTTACACCGTGTTTCAGGGTAGTTTTATTGGTCAGCAAGCAAAATTATATAATTATGCCATAGAATTGTATAACTTCTTAAATAATGAAGCAAATAGGGAACAAATGCCAACACCAAATCTGAACGCAGTAATACAAGAAGCAAGACAATTACCAAGGGCTAGACCAATATGATATTTAATCTATTTAAAATAGATATGTTATAGTTTTTGCTGCAAAGAACGCCTTTATGCACGATAACAGGAAAACACCCCTAGAAAGAATAGTTTTTTACCTTATTGAAAATCAGTTAAATAAGAGTAAATTTAAGTTCTAAAGCGATCAATGATGAAAAAAACAGCATATCAGAAAGAATTAGCAATCAAGGCTACTCAAAAAAGGGAAGGAACTGATAATAACAAAAGAGATGTCATGAAAATTCAATCCTGGCTCACCCTTTTCTCTATGAGGAATCCAGATAGCGGAACCGCAACTGGTATCGACGGAGATTTTGGCCCTGCTACAGAAAGGGCTGTAAAAAATTTTCAGAGTTTTAATAGCCTAACAAAAACAGGTATTGTTGATCAAGAGCTCTTCGATAAACTTTCATCCAACTTAAAAGAAGCTTTTGAAAAACCATTGGTTGGTAATAATCTAAGATCTTTGATGATAGAAGTTGCAGAAAACCACTTAAAACAACATCCTTTCGAACTGGAAATACAAGGACAATCTAATAGTGGTCCTTGGGTTCGGAGTTATATGGATGGTCATGATGGATCTCCTTGGTTTTGGTGTATGGGATTTGCACAAACAATACTTGATCAAGCTTCAAGTGCTATTGATAAAAATTTTAAAGCATTAATGCCACTTACTTACAGTTGTGATACAGTTGGTAATACAGGTTTAGAAAAAGGCTTGCTATCCAGGTATCAAAAAATAAGAAGAGATCCTTCTCTATTAAAACAAGGTGATATTTTCCTAATTCAGAAATCACGTCTAGATTGGACGCATACTGGTGTAATAATAGCTGTAGAAGGTGATGTTATCGAAACGGTAGAAGGAAATACAAATCATCAGGGATCTAGAAATGGTGTAGCGGTTATGAAGAGAACTAGAAGTTTGAGAAGATCTAAAATAGATGTATTTTCTATTGAACCCTTGGTGTGATAATTACTCAATTATCTATAATTAATGTAAAAAGGAAATAGACCCTGAAAAGAAAGTAAACTACCTCATGGCAAGCCCATTATGCATTTGATTGAAAATAATTTTAGATGCAAGCCTTGGAGCATTTAAATCTCGATTATCGAGTAAAAATGATATTGAATTTAAATTAGTTAGATATGAAAACCACCGAAATTGTTTTATTAGCGCTAGGTAGTGTATTGTTCTTGTTTTCTATTATTATGATGGTATTGCTATTTAAAAAAGATAAACCATTTATTAAGATTATTTGGTTTTTGGTATTGTCATTTTTAATGATGGGATTTTCAGTGATCAAAGAAGCAGATGTTGCAGGAATTTTTAAATATAAAAAAGAACAAGAATTATCGCAGCTTATGGTATTATCAAATGCTTTGCAAGAATGCCCAGATAACGAAGTCATTAAAAAAGAGCTACAACAAAAATTAAAGACTTACGAAGAGCATGATCATAGCGTTGAAAAGCCCGAAGATTTAGAAAAAATAGGCAAAGCATATTTACTTTTAGGAGATGAAGATAAGTTAATTTCATACTCAGATAAAATACTTTCAGAAGATACTACGAACCTAACAGCAAAGACATTAAAAAAAGCAGCGGTTACTCAAAATATGATAAAAACACTGCCTGATCAAATAAATAAAAGACGGACTGCATTAAAAGTAAAACAAAATATAGAAACCTTAAAGAAAGAACCTACTGTAGATCCAAAACAAATAATACGTTTAGAGAACATGTACAAAACTGCTATTAAAAAAATAGCGGATACGGTTCCACATGGTAATTAAAAAAGAATACCTCAAAGAAGGTAAAATGGTTACCATATAATGCTAATTTAAGAGGTTATAAACTATTTACCTATGTTATTAACAATCATATAGATTAACACCGGGAAATCAATATTTTTAAAAAGGAATCATCTTTCTGGATGAATAAAGTTTAAAAATATTGATATATGAATCGATTAACTGTTTTGTTATTTCTTATGGGTATTGTGGCCTGTAATACTTCAGAAAAGAACGCTAGTAAGAAAGCAGAACCGTCTTTAGTCAAAGAGAATACTCCTAAAGTTGTTATAGAAAAGCCTCTAAAACTGACAAAAAACCAAGCGAATACTTTGGCAGCATTACCATTAGCTTGTATCCATACAGAGTATCCAAATAAATTAGGACAAACTATAGGAAGTAAAGAAGATTTGGGAGAACCTAAAGCCCTGCATCCTGCGTTTTATGGATGTTTTGATTGGCACTCTGCGGTTCATGGACATTGGTCATTGGTAAAGCTACTAAAATCTTTTCCAGAACTAGAAAAAGCCACTGAGATAAAAACAAAGCTTACCCAAAGTATCTCCAAAGAAAATATAGAAGCAGAAATAGCATACTTTAATAGAAAACATAGTACATCCTATGAACGAACCTATGGTTGGGCTTGGTTGTTAAAACTAGCGGAAGAAATTCATGCCTGGGAGGATCCAATAGCAAGAGATCTGGAACAAAACTTACAACCATTGACGGATTTGATAGTGCAGCGATATATAGATTTTTTGCCAAAACTGAAGTATCCGATTCGAGTAGGTGAGCATACCAATACTGCATTTGGGCTGTCCTTTGCATTGGATTATGCAAACACTCTTAAAGATGAAAAGCTTAAAAACATCATTGCCTCTAGAGCAAAAGATTTTTATAGTAAGGATGCGAATTGCCCAATAGGGTGGGAACCTAGTGGGTATGATTTCTTATCACCTTGTTTAGAAGAAGTGGATTTAATGCGTAAAGTATTAGATAAAGCATCTTTTAACACTTGGATTAGTGATTTTATGCTACAACTCAAAAGGCATGATTTTAAGATTGAGCTAGGAGAGGTTTCGGATCGTAGTGATGGAAAGTTGGTACATCTGGATGGTCTTAATTTTAGCAGAGCATGGGTATTGTATGGATTAGCAAGTCAATATCCAGAATATGAACATCTCATCGCTTTAGCAAATCAACACGTACAATATTCATTACCTAATCTTGTTGGGGACAGTTATGAGGGAGGACATTGGCTGGGATCTTTTGCAATTTATGCACTTGAAGATCGATCTCAATAATTAGATCAATCAGATCCGAAGAGGTTTTTACATACATAATAATTTAAAAGTAAACATGTGAAAAAGTGGTTTTCTAACATCGGTCCTGGAACATTAGTTACTGCAGCGTTTATTGGTCCTGGAACGGTTACTGTCTGTACCTTGGCTGGTGTGCAATTTGGGTATTCTTTACTATGGGCGTTAGTGTTATCGATACTAGCTTGTATCGTTTTACAAGAGATGTCGGCACGTTTAGGAATAATTACTCAAAAAGGTTTGAGTGAAGTAGTAAAATCACAATTCGATAACAAAATAGTAAGATGGATACTGATTGGAGTTATTCTTTCAGCCATTTTTATAGGGAATGCGGCATATGAAGCGGGCAATATTAGCGGAGGTGTATTAGGGTTGTCTACTATTTTAGGATCACCAATCATAAAGATAGGAGCTTTCTCGATTAATTATATGAGTATCACTATTGGGATAATAGCCTTTATACTATTGTATATTGGTAATTATAAAGTATTAGAACGTAGTCTAGTAGTACTCGTATTATTTATGAGTATTGCGTTTATTATAACTGCTATTGTCACAAAACCAGACCTCTCTTTGTTATTCAAAGGTTTTGTACCTGACCTTTCAGCGGATAAAATACTTACTATTGTGGGATTGATAGGAACAACAGTTGTACCATATAATTTGTTTCTTCATGCATCGATAGTGAGTGAAAAATGGAAGACTAAAGAAGATCTCCCTGCTGCCAGAAAAGATACTATTGTAGCAATAGTGTTAGGAGGATTGGTCTCAATGGCAATCATCATAGCAGGAGCAGCTATCCAGCAAACAGAAGTAAATAATGCTGCTGATTTGGCAAAAGGGCTAGAGCCAGTTTTTGGGTCTATGGCAAAATATGTATTGTCATTGGGGTTATTTGCAGCCGGAATTACTTCGGCAATTACTTCACCTTTGGCTGCAGCGTATGTGGTAAAAGGATGTATGGGATGGCAAGATGGATTGAAAAGTAAATCCTTTAGAAGTGTATGGATGTTTATCCTTTTTCTAGGTGTTTTGTTTTCTTCTTTAGGAATTAAATCTATAGTAATTATCCGATTTGCACAAGTGGCAAATGGACTTCTTTTACCGATCATAGCAATCTTTCTTTTATGGGTAATGAATCAGAAAAATATTTTGGGGAATTTTACTAATTCTATAAAACAAAACATACTCGGTTTTTTGATTGTATTTATTACTTGTTTTTTGGGGTTTAGAGGTGTTTGGAAAGTTATAATAAGTTTGTGAGAAAAATCTTTATTAAGAGTAGGAATGTTTAAAAAAATATTATTGAATTCTGATGTTGGAGAAGAGGCTGGTTTTGATGAGCGGATCATGCCGTATATATCATGGTGCAATATTGCATGCGGAGTTCATGCAGGCAATGATCAAGTGATTCAAAAAACAATTGATTTAGCACTGGAGTATCAAGTGAAAATTGGAGCGCATCCATCATATCCCGATAGAGAAAATTTCGGAAGAATGGTGATGGATATTTCATACGATGAACTTGTAGCAACTTTGATAGATCAAATTCAAAAAGTGAAATATTATACAGAAAAAATGGGAGGACAGTTACATCATGTGAAACCTCATGGTGCATTGTATAACGAAGCTGTGAAAAATGAAGAGGTAGCAAATTCAATTGTTGATTCTGTTAAAAATATCGATAAAAGTTTAATTATTATAACCCCTAAAGATTCATTAATTTCTTATATTTGCAAAGGAAATATTGAAGTGAAGCATGAGGTTTTTGCTGATCGAAATTACAATGAAGATTTAACCTTGGTTTCGCGTTCTGAAAAAAAAGCAGTGCTTACGGAGCCGAAAAAAGTTTTTGATCATGTGTTTAGAATGGTTTCTGACGGAAAAGTGAAAACGATAAAAGGTGAGGAGGTGTCAATTTATTTTGACACGATTTGTGTACATGGAGATAATCCAAAATCGGTTGAGATTTTAGAGTATCTATATAAGGAGTTTTTGAAACGAAATTTTGTGTTGAAATGAAAAAATCTAATACCAAATTTCAATACAAACGCTACAGTGAGCATGCAATTTTGATTCAAGGGCCGTCAAAAATTGACGAAACTTTGCTGGAAAACCTTCTTTTTTATAAAAAATCAATCGAAAAATTTTATGGTAAACTAATTATTGAAGTAATCTTATCATATAACTCGCTTTTAATTTATTATGCGTCTACTATAGAGAATGTCTATGATGAAGTTTTAACACTTAAATCTTTGTTTTCTGATGAGTTTGAGAATCAGGCGTCAAAAAAACGTTTGTGGAAAGTGCCAGTATGTTACTCAAATTCTCTCGCTCCAGAGCTCTCTTCTTTTGCTGTGAATAAATCTATGGAAATTGATGAGGTGATTTCGTTACACACTACTCCGTTATATACTGTTTATTTTATAGGTTTTTTACCTGGGTTTTTATACTTGGGTGGATTGGATGAGAAGTTATTTGCGCCTAGAAAATCTACACCAAGTCAAAAATTGGAACATGGGTCTGTTGCTATTGGTGGAAATCAAACAGGGATTTATCCTTGTGATAGTCCTGGTGGTTGGCACGTAATAGGTAAAACACCAGTGAGATTTTTTGATATAAATGCTGATAATTGTTGTTTTGCCTCTCCGGGAGATAAGATTCAGTTTATATCGATTACAGAAGAACAATATAACGATATAGGTTTATTGGTGAATACTAGTAATAGTATACCTGAAAGCAAGATTTTATGATTTCATCAGTTAAAATTATTTCTTCAGGTTTGTATACTACGATTCAAGATCGAGGACGTTTTGGGTATTCTAAATATGGAGTTCCTAAAAGTGGTGCTATGGATTTTCAGTCATTTTCTTTGGCCAACGCAGTTTTAAATAATGATGAAAATTGTGCGGTTATAGAATGGACCATGATTCCTCCGGTTTTGGAATTTGAAGGTGATACAATTATTGCTGTTACTGGAGCAGTTTGTATTCCGTTTTTGAATGATGTTGAACATAGAATGAACTGTCAATTACAGGTCAGGAAGGGCGACGTTTTAAAACTTAAAAGTGTTATAAATGGTGTATATGGATTTGTAGGAATTAGATATGGATTTCAATCAGAATTGTGTTTAGGTAGTAGATCTCAATATAATATGGTAACAGCTTCATCCGTACTTCGTAAAAATGACACTATTTTTTATAATAATTGTATCGATTTTTCAGCATCGAATTCTTCCATTCATGTACCGGTTTTTTGGAATGAATGTAGTATAATCCATGCTTTTAAAGGTCCAGAATTTGATCTTTTATCGGAAAGTCAAAAGGGTGATTTATTACATATGAATTTAACGATTTCCAAGGATAGAAATCGGATGGGAATTCCTTTGGATGAATCTTTAGAAAATGATTTTGAATCAATGTTAACTTCTCCGGTTTTACCAGGAACTGTTCAGTTGACTCCATCAGGTAAATTGATCATTTTGATGAGAGACTGCCAAACTACTGGAGGGTATCCTAGAATTTTGCAATTAACAAAAGATGCTATTAATCATATAGCTCAAAAAAGGATGGGTGAGCAAATAAAGTTTAAGTTAAAAAAGACTTTAGAATAATGGTTTGTTAATGTTTTTTCTCGTAATATTTTTTTTAGATATTATGAGAAATAAGTTACATGTTTTTCTGCTAAATCTGTGTTGTTTTTAAGAAGCGAATGAGTTTGTTATTTATTTGTAATAGTTGTTTTTATTAGTTAAAAAGGTGATAATTGATTTGTAAGTAGGGGGTAAATCCACCCTTTGTGCCTAGGGGGAAAACCCCCTAAGTGTGTTTTTTTGCAAATCTATATTATAGTGTTAAATATTTGATTTTAAATTGTTTAAGTGTGGGGTTTTACCGTAAATAGATTAAGTAAAAGGGTTGGGGCATTTGTGTAAAACTCGGATTTTTGGATATATTAGCAATTGTTAACCCAAAAAATATTTAAAGTTATGGCAAAAAAAGTACAAAAACCTCAGAAGTGTATTAAGGTAGAGGAAGCAAGAGAACTTCATAATAATTGGTGTAAGAAACGAGGGAAACGACTTCATAAAAAACTTGGATTCGAAGATGCTCGTGAGTTTCACTGGTCTGTAGCTGAGTTAGAAGAGTATCTAGCATATGTAAAACAGGAATCAGAAGAACAAGGGATTCAGGATCCAGGTATTAGGGTTTACTTAGGTGCGTATCCAAAGTCTAAATGTAAAATGGGACGAGGATATTCCACTTTATTTTTCTCGGCTACTGGTTCACGACCAGGAGCATCAGGAAAAGATGGAGGTATTGTAGAAAATAATTATGATATTCCCGCTTTTAATCACGGTAATAGCGGGCATCCGCCAAATGATTATTAATGAAAATTTTAGAGTTTAGTTTTACAGCGGCTGAATTTTTAGCAGCTTTAGTGGGAATTATATATATATATAAGTACCGTGTGGATAATGCAACACGGTACTTTGTGTATTTTTTATGCTTCAGTTTTTTTGTTGAATTACTCGGAGAACTTCCTACTTTAATTAAAAATAATGAAAGTCTAGATTTTTTAAATAATACTTTGTTGGCTAAGAATGCTTGGTTTTATAATATATATACAATTATAAGTATTCTGTTTTATGTCTGCTATTTTAAGTATTATTTGAAGTCAAGGTATCTGAAAAATATCTTAAATATTCTTTTGCTTGTATTCTTGTTGTCTTCTATTGTAAATTTGATAATTACAGATGTGTTTTTTGTTAGACAATCTTCTTATGTAATGGTTTTTGGAACCTTTCTAATTTTAATAAGTGTTTTCTTTTATTTTTTTGAAATGTTAAAAAGTGAAAAAATATTAGAATTCAATAAGGATTTTGTTTTTTATGTAGGTGTTGGTGCTTCTATTTTTCACCTTTGTATAACTCCTCTTTTTATCTATTTTAGATATTTTCACGATGATATAAGTCCAGAATTTGTTCAAATTCACAAAACAATTCTTTATACCTCTATTATTTTTATGTATACTTGTTTTACCATAGGGTTTTTAGTATGCTTCAAAAAGAACAAATCTTATTAATAGTTTATTTTATTGTTGTGATTCTTTTTTTGGTCACTTTTGCGATAATATTTTTTGTAGCTTTTCAGCGACGAAAGAATAAATTGCTTTTAGAACGATTCAAAGCTCAGCAACGTTTTGACGAAGAATTACAAAACTCCAAACTAGAAATCCAAGAGCAAACACTAAAAAATGTAAGTTGGGAGTTGCACGATAATATTGGTCAATTATTATCTACTGCAGTTATGCAAATCAATATTTTAAGCACCAATCTAGAACCAAAAATCAAAGAATCTGTACAAGATATAAGAGGATTGGTAGGTGATAGTTTACAGGAAATAAGAAACCTATCTAAAACCCTCAATCACGAGGTAATCCAGAATATAGGGTTGGAGAAATCCATACAAGTAGAATTAGATCGTTTTAAAAAACTCAATTTTCTAACACCTGAGTTTATAGTAACTGGAGAAGAATTGGTCATTAATCCTAAAGATGAGATTATTATTTATCGTATTATTCAGGAGTTTTTCTCCAATACGATTAAACATGCAGAAGCATCTCACTTATTGGTGAAATTAAAATATACACCAGATGATCTTACAATCGTCGTTCAGGATGATGGTATAGGGTATGATATGGAATCTGTACAGGCTAATTCTGGTTTGTTAAATATGAAAAGTAGAGCAGCTTTGATTAATGCAAATTTAGATTGTGTATCCGAACCAGGTAAAGGAGTATTGCTTACCTTGCGGTATCCATTTAAATATGAGGATAAGATATAATGAAATTTAAATCAAAATGAAGAAAAAAACTGTTGTTATTGTAGATGATCATCTTCTCTTTGCGCAATCTTTAGAAAGTCTTATCACAAATCTAGAAGGCTATGAGGTATTGGCAATCCTTAAGAACGGGAAAGAGCTTACACAATACTATTTACATAAAAGAAAAAAACCCGAGCTAGTTTTACTAGATGTAAAAATGCCGGTTATGGATGGTATCCAGACCATGCAATGGTTAAAAGAAAACCAACCGGAACAGAAGGTGTTGGCGTTGACCATGGAAGATGATGAAGAGACCATTATAAAAATGCTTAGAGCTGGAGCTAGAGGATATTTGCTAAAGGATATTCATCCCGAGAATTTTGAGTTCGCTATGAAAATGGTTATTGAGCAAGGATTTTACTATTCTAGTAAGATAGAGACTGCGCTAAAATTTTCTGAAAAGCCCGACGCAGATATTATCCAAAGTCTTTCTGACAAATTAACAGATAGAGAATGGACATTTCTGAAATTTGCTTGTTCAGAACTTACATATAAAAGCATTGCTGGTGAGATGCATTTAAGTCCCAAGACTATAGAAAACTATAGAGAATCTGTTTTTAAAAAATTACAGGTAAAAACCAGAGTTGGACTTGTTATATATTGTATGAAAAATAATTTATTCAAGTTAGATTAAAAACCTTTTAAAAACAGAATTTGTTTTCAAGAAAAATTATTAGCTATATTTACAAAATATATGAAAAGTAAAAACATAAATATTAATAATGTCATTAGTATCGAGGTGATTATTTCGTCTTGATAAAGGGTGTTGTTGATATATAATATATTAAAATCCCTTTGCGTAAGTAAAGGGATTTTTTTTTAACCCATATGTTAAGTTTATAATGAAAGCAATAAAAAATAATAGTATCAATGTCATTAGTATTGTCGTGATTATTTCACTACGCTGAGGGATATTGATATAATTTATATACTAAGCTCCCTTCTAATTTGAAGGGAGTTTTTTTATGTCAAAAAAATAATGTGTAACAAAAATTAACAAATAGTGATTGTAAATGAAACAAGTGTAAGTAATTGTAAATCAGCAAATAAGATGTGTTTGGTAGTGGTTGGATGTTGTAAGCTTATTGAATAAAAATCAACAGTTTAGTCATTACGAAATAGTTTTATACTGTAGTTTGTTTGATTGATCATGGATTTATCAAAAAAACGGTTAAAATTTTAAGAAATTAATAAAAAATTCACATTCAGAAAGAATGAGCATTAATAAATATAGTAAGCAAGTTACACAAGACGATACGCAACCAGCAGCACAAGCAATGCTTCATGCGATAGGTTTAACTGATGAGGACTTTAAAAAACCATTAGTTGGTATCGCCAGTACAGGTTATGAAGGGAATCCCTGTAATATGCATCTTAATGATTTAGCAAAGCTAGTAAAGCAAGGAACGAAAGAAGCGGATGTAGTAGGATTGATATTTAATACGATTGGTGTTAGCGATGGTATTTCTATGGGAACACCAGGAATGCGTTTCTCATTACCATCTAGAGATGTAATAGCAGATTCTATGGAAACTGTTGTCCAAGCCATGTCTTATGATGGAATGGTAACAGTAGTAGGCTGTGATAAAAATATGCCAGGTGCTTTAATGGCAATGATCAGATTAAATCGACCGTCGATTTTAGTGTATGGAGGTACGATTGCTTCTGGATTGCATGCAGGAAAGAAACTGGATGTAGTTTCAGCTTTTGAAGCCTGGGGAGAAAAAGTAGCTGGAACCATCACACAAAACGAGTATAAAAATGTAATCGAAAAAGCATGTCCTGGAGCGGGTGCTTGCGGTGGTATGTATACAGCAAACACAATGGCCTCTGCTATAGAGGCTTTAGGAATGTCTTTGCCGTATAACTCATCTAATCCCGCAATTAGTAACAATAAAGAAGAAGAGAGTATCGCGGCAGGACGCGCAATGCGAACACTTTTAGAAAAAGATATTAAGCCTTTAGATATAGTTACTAAAAAGTCTCTAGAGAATGCCATACGATTGGTTACTATATTAGGAGGCTCTACCAATGCCGTGTTACACTTTTTGGCAATTGCCAGAGCTGCGGATGTAGAATTCACCTTAGCAGACTTTCAGAGAATAAGTGATGAAACACCATTTTTAGCCGATCTAAAGCCTAGTGGGAAATACTTGATGGAAGATGTACACGAAGTAGGTGGAATTCCAGCTGTGCTTAAATATTTACTAAAAAAAGGATTATTGCACGGAGATTGTCTGACAGTTACTGGAAATACACTTGCAGAAAATTTATTGGATGTGCCGGATCTTTCTGAAGGACAAGACGTAATAAAATCTTTAGAAAATCCGATTAAGCCTACGGGACATCTCAGAATCATGTTTGGGAACCTAGCAGAAGATGGTTGTGTAGCAAAAATAACAGGAAAAGAAGGACTTCGTTTTCAAGGAAAAGCAATAGTTTTTAATAGCGAATATGATGCTAATGATGGAATTAGAGATGGTAAAGTAGAAAAAGGGAATGTTGTCGTCATTAGGTACGAAGGTCCTAAAGGAGGTCCCGGAATGCCAGAAATGTTAAAACCAACAGCGGCAATCATGGGAGCGGGCCTTGGTAAAGAGGTTGCACTAATTACAGACGGTAGATTCTCTGGAGGAACTCACGGGTTTGTGGTAGGACATATCACTCCAGAAGCGCAAGAAGGAGGTTTGATAGGATTGGTAGAAGATGGAGATATCATTACCATTGATGCCGAAACAAATTCTATTACAGTTGCGATAGAGGAAGAAGAAATTAAAAGAAGAAAAGCTTCTTGGGTTCAACCACCATTGAAATTCAGTAAAGGAGTTTTATATAAATATGCAAATACAGTTTCATCAGCATCACAAGGATGCGTGACAGATGAATTTTAGTAAGAACTTCGGTATATAAAGTATTTGAAGTCAATAATTCGTCATTCTGGTGAAAACAGGAATCTAAGAACATTCCAGTAAATAACTGGAATATAAAAAAATATAGCGTAATGGAAACACAAACGCAAACAATAGAAAAGGAAGCAAAAGAAACTACCGGTATTATGACTGGAGCAGAAGCTGTAATACATTGTCTGTTAGCAGAAGGTGTGGATCTTATTTATGGATATCCCGGTGGAGCGATCATGCCCGTTTATGATGAGCTTTATAAGTTTCAGGATAAATTACAGCATGTACTTACTAGACATGAACAAGGAGCGACACATGCTGCGCAAGGATATGCCAGAACAAGTGGTAAAGTCGGTGTAGCAATTGCAACATCTGGACCAGGAGCGACGAATTTCGTTACAGGAATAGCGGATGCTCAGATCGATTCTACCCCTATGGTATGTATTACAGGGCAAGTAGGTTCTCATTTATTAGGATCTGATGCTTTTCAAGAAACAGATATTATTGGAATTTCTACACCAATCACTAAATGGAATCATCAGGTAACCAAAGCAGAAGATATTCCTACTGTGTTAGCCAAAGCATTTTATATTGCGCGTTCTGGTCGTCCTGGTCCGGTTTTAATCGATATAACAAAAGACGCTCAGTTTGGTGAGCTTGATTTTAAATATGTAAAATGTAAGGGAGTAAGAAGCTATAAACCAGTTCCTGAAACTGATCCTAAAACATTAGAGCAAGCTGCTAGTTTGATTAACAATGCAAAAAAACCAATGATTGTTTTTGGTCAAGGAGTTATTCTTGGCGAAGCAGAGGAAGAATTAAAAAACTTTATTGAGAAAACTAAAATTCCATCTGCTTGGACAATTTTAGGGTTATCAGCATTACCAACTGCACATCCACTTAATGTGGGTATGGTGGGGATGCACGGTAATTATGGGCCTAATAAACTTACGAATGAATGCGACCTCCTCTTAGCGATAGGAATGCGTTTCGATGATCGTGTAACGGGTAATTTAGAAACGTACGCAAAACAGGCTAAAGTAATTCATTTTGAAATTGACCCTGCAGAAGTAAATAAAAATGTGAAGGCGGATGTAGCAGTTATGGGTGATGTAAAAAATACACTCGCAGAAATACTTCCGATGGTTGAGTCTAGTAATCACAACGCTTGGTTACAAGAGTTTAAAGATTTTGACACTATAGAATATGATAAGGTGATCAAAGAGGAGTTATATCCTTCTAAAGAAGGTCTTTCTATGGGAGAGGTGCTTAGAGGTATTAATGAGGAAACAAAAGGAGATGCTGTTATTGTTTCTGATGTTGGACAACACCAAATGATAGCCTGTAGGTATGCTGAGTTTATAAAATCTAAAAGTAACGTTACTTCTGGTGGTTTAGGAACCATGGGATTTGCATTACCTGCTGCGATTGGAGCGAAAATGGGAGCCCCAGAGAGAGAAGTTGTAGCTATTATTGGCGATGGTGGATATCAAATGACCATACAAGAATTGGGAACTATTTTTCAGACTAGAGTTCCTGTAAAGATTGTAGTTCTTAATAATGATTTCCTAGGAATGGTACGTCAATGGCAACAATTGTTTTTTGATAAGCGATATGCATCTACAGAAATGGTGAATCCAGATTTTGTAATGATTGCAAAGGGATATCATATAGAAGCCAAAAAAGTAACAAAAAGAGAAGACTTGCCAGGTGCTATTGCAGAAATGATAGCTTCAAAAGAACCATATTTTTTAGAAGTATGTGTAGAAAAAGAAAATAACGTGTTTCCGATGATACCTACAGGGGCATCGGTTTCGGATATAAGATTAGAGTAATAAGAAGGTTGCCATTCTAGTGTAGGCTAGAATCTATAAAATGATATAAAAATGGAGAGAGAATGTTATACCATATCAGTATATACTGAAAATAATATAGGATTGTTGAATAGAATATCAGCAATCTTCCTGAAACGTCATATTAATTTAGATAGTATGACAGCATCTGTTTCAGAAATTAAAGATGTTTTTCGATTTACAATTGTAGTAAAAATAACCGAAGAACAGGTTAAGAAATTGGTAGGTCAGATAGAAAAGCAAATCGAGGTTATTAAAGCGTTTTATCATAAAGATGATGAAACGATTTATCAGGAAACTGCTTTGTTTAAAGTAGCATCAAAACTTCTGTTTGAAGAAAGGCAAATACAAAATGTTATAAAAGAAAGTAATTCAAACATTGTCACGGTAACCCCAGAGTTTTTTGTTTTGGAAAAAACAGGAAGACGTAAAGAGGTGGAAGAGTTGTATGATAAATTAGAACCTTATGGGTTAATGCAATTTGTACGCTCAGGAAGAATTGCTGTTACAAAAGAAAAAATGCATATATCAAAAATAATAGAAAGTTTTGGAGTAGAGACTGTGTAAGGGATAGTAACGGCATCTTTTTCTACGTCAGTTCGAGTGTCCGCCCAAGGCGGATGTATCGAGAACCAGTAGAAAAGATATAGTGAATAGCCCGATCCGCCTCAGGCGGAATACACCAAAAGAAAAATAAACAACTAAAATCAAAATTAAATAGATTTCCGTGTAAACGGAAGTAACCACAAATTAAGAAGGAAATGGCAAATTATTTTAATACGCTATCATTAAGAGATCAATTAACACAATTAGGAAAATGTAGATTTATGGACTCCTCTGAGTTTACGGACGGAGTTGAAGCACTTAAAGGGAAAAAAATTGTCATAGTAGGTTGCGGAGCACAAGGACTGAATCAAGGATTGAATATGAGAGATTCTGGATTGGATATTTCATATACACTTCGTGAAGCTGCGATCAAAGAACAAAGACAATCTTATAAGAATGCTACTGATAATGGTTTTGCTGTGGGAACTTATGAAGAATTAGTCCCTAATGCAGATGTAGTGATCAACCTTACACCGGATAAGCAACATACTCAGGTAGTAAACACGGTGATGCCTTTAATGAAAAAAGGAGCAACATTATCGTATTCGCATGGATTTAATATTGTAGAAGAAGGAATGCAGGTTAGAGAGGATCTTACTGTAATTATGGTAGCACCAAAATGTCCTGGTTCTGAGGTTAGAGAAGAGTACAAAAGAGGGTTTGGAGTACCAACGCTTATAGCAGTACATCCAGAGAATGATCCTCAAGGTCACGGATTAGCTCAGGCAAAGGCATATGCAGTAGGAACTGGTGGTGATAGAGCAGGAGTATTAGAGTCTTCTTTTGTTGCAGAAGTGAAATCTGATCTTATGGGTGAGCAAACAATTCTTTGTGGGCTTTTACAGACAGGTTCTATTCTTTGTTTTGATAAGATGGTAGAAAAGGGAATCGATGCAGGATACGCTTCTAAATTAATTCAATATGGATGGGAAACCATTACAGAAGGATTGAAATATGGAGGTATTACAAATATGATGGATAGATTATCAAATCCTTCGAAAATAAAAGCATTCGAGCTTTCTGAAGAGTTAAAAGATATTATGCGTCCATTGTTCCAAAAGCATATGGATGATATTATCGGTGGTCATTTTTCTAAAACGATGATGGAAGATTGGGCAAACGATGATAAAAACTTGTTGTCCTGGAGAGCCGCAACCGGTGAAACAGCATTTGAAAAAACACCAGCTGGTAACGTAGAAATTTCTGAACAGGAATTTTATGATAATGGAGTATTAATGGTTGCTATGGTAAGAGCAGGAGTAGAACTTGCTTTTGAAGCAATGACTTCATCCGGTATTATCGAAGAATCTGCTTATTATGAATCCTTACATGAAACTCCACTCATAGCTAATACGATTGCACGTAAGAAGTTATTCGAAATGAACAGAGTAATTTCGGATACTGCAGAGTATGGATGTTATTTGTTTGATCATGCGTGTAAACCTTTATTAGGTGATTTTATGAAAAAGATTGATACAGATGTGATCGGTAAATCTTATGATGTAGGTAAAAGTAATGGAGTAGATAATGCAAAGTTAATTGAAGTAAATGCAGCATTAAGAAATCATCCTATAGAAATAGTAGGGGCAAGATTAAGAGCTTCTATGACGGCCATGAAGCCAATAGTGTAATTTATAATTTATTTGTCTAGCTGGGTCTGTCGAAGTTTTTTTGAGATGTGTATTGTGTAATCTTTGATGGACTCAGACTAGAGAAATTGTTGATCACTTTTTTTGTATACTATTTGTGGTGATTGTTTTTAAAAGTCATATGAAATGAATGATCTTGTTGTGGCTTATAAGCCCGCCATTTATAATTTAATAGAAGAAAAGTCTAGAGAGATCGGTTTTACCATGCCATCCGATCTTTATGTTGGATCTTTGTTGAAAACATTAATATCTTCAAAACCTAAATCTAATATATTAGAATTAGGAACTGGAATTGGTTTGTCATTGTCTTGGATGATTGATGGAATGGATTCAGAATCAAAACTGATAACAATAGATAATGATCCGACTTTAATAAGTATTGCTCAGGATTTTTTTGGTAACGATCATAGAGTATCCATTGTTTGTGAAGATGGAACAAAATGGTTGCGAACATACAAAGGAAACAAATTTGATTTGGTTTTTGCTGATGCGTGGCCGGGTAAATATAGTGAGATAGATGAAGCGCTGGAATTGATCAAAATTGGTGGTTTTTATGTGGTTGATGATATGAGTGCTCAGGAAAATTGGCCAGATGGACACCAGAAAAATGTAGATCAATTAATAGGATATTTAGAAGGAAGAGAAGATATTTTTTTGACTAAAATGAATTGGTCTACTGGATTAGTTATCGCAGTAAAAAAGTAATAAGAAAAATGAATACAGAAGTAACTACATATTTTCCGGAATTAGAAGATATACAAAAGGCTGCCTCTACTATAAAGGAGGTTTCTATGGTTACTCCCTTAATGAATAGTATTCGTTATTCCAGAATGTACGGTGCTAATGTACTATTAAAAAGAGAAGATCTACAACGAGTTAGGTCTTATAAAATTAGAGGGGCTTTTAATAAGATTAGTTCTCTAACTAAAAAGCAATTTGCTAAGGGTGTTGTATGTGCTAGTGCAGGAAATCATGCCCAAGGTGTCGCTTTTGCTTGTCATCATTTAGAAATACAAGGTACTATTTATATGCCATCTGTAACACCAAAACAAAAGGTAGAACAGACCCAAATGTTTGGTGGAGAATATGTGAAAATTGTTCTAGAAGGGGATACCTTTGATGATGCGTCCAAAGCTGCAAAAGAATTATGTATTAAAGAAGGAAAAACCTTTGTTCATCCGTTTGATGATCCTAAAACTATCGAAGGGCAAGGAACGATAGGATTGGAGATTTTTAAGCAAACTGATGATCCGATTGATTACATTTTTGTAGCAATTGGAGGAGGAGGCCTCGCTTCGGGATTATGTGGAGCAATGAAAGCATTATCTCCTAAAACTAAAATTATTGGTGTAGAACCAAAAGGAGCGCCTTCTATGCTGACTTCGATTCAGCGAAATAAGAATACAGAGATTTTCGATATCGATAAGTTTATTGATGGAGCAGCAGTGCAAAAAGTAGGAGATTTAAATTTTGATATTTGTAAATCTCACTTGTCCGATATGATCACAGTGCCAGAAGGGTTGGTGTGTCAAACTATTTTAGACTTATATAATAGAGATGCTATTGTGGTAGAACCGGCCGGAGCTTTAACGCTGGCAGCTTTAGCAGCTTACAAGGATAAAATAAAAGGTAAAAATGTGGTTTGCATTGTTAGTGGAAGTAATAACGATATCACTCGTACTGCCGAAATTAAAGAACGAGCATTGCTATTTGCAGACCTAAAACATTATTTCATTGTTCGTTTTCCACAAAGAGCAGGAGCGCTGAAACAGTTTGTTGGAGAAATTTTAGGCCCTAATGACGATATTACACATTTTGAATATTCTAAAAAATCAAGCAGAGAAAATGGCCCTGCCGTCGTTGGTATAGAGCTTAAAGATAAAAATGATCTACAACCACTTATTTCTCGTATGAAAAAGCATAACTTCTTTGGGGATTATCTTAATGATAAACCGGATCTTTTTCAGTTTTTGGTTTGATGAGTTTTATTGTTCCAGAAGTCCATCAGCAATCCAATCTTCTACAATATCTATAGTAGCTTGCGGCATTCTTCCTGATTCAGGCATCACGTTAAAAGCGTTTGTTGTAGCGATTCTATTAAACAATCCTCGGTTATTTACTGCATCTACAACTTGATCATATGTCAATAACATCATAATGGCACCTTGATCTAGAGGATCTCCGTGACACTCGATACAATTAGAGTCTATTATGGTTTTTACATGAGCAGTATAGGTAGAGGTTTGTCCTGGAATCGGGTCTGGATCTACAATTACTTCAGGTTCTGTTGGACTATCATCACTGCCACCGCAGCTTAATAAAACAATTGTAAATAACGATAACAATAGCAGTGTTGTTGGGGATTTCATAGTTCTTTTGTTTTTTTTAATATAGCAAATATTCATTGGAATGAGTAAGCTGCTTATTTCACAACTATAACGAAAAGATTATTGATAAATTATAGTGCAAGCTGAACATTGTATTCCTTTAATAGTTCCAGATGATCTTCAAGTTTAAATTCTGATGCTTTAAAACGATCTCTTCTGGCTTTAACATCTTCTTTACGATTGATACTTCTTACAAAACGACGTACGGCTGTTTCATTTTCTAAAACTAAACCTGGAACAGGAACACTTTTTCCTTCAGAGTCTTTCGCAACCATGCTAAAATAACTAGAATTACAATGCTTAACTTTGCCAGTCATAATATTTTCTGATTCTACACGCACTCCAACTACCATAGAAGTAGTACCTACGTTGTTTATAGAAGCTTTCATAGTCACCAGTTCACCAACTTCTATTGGTTTTAGAAAATCTACTTTATCTACACTGGCGGTGACACAATAGGTTTCAGAATGTTTAGATGCGCAGGCAAATGCAATTTGATCCATTAAAGAAAGGATATAACCCCCATGTATTTTTCCGCTAAAATTAGAATGAGAAGGAAGCATTAATTCTGAAATGACAACTCTGGATTGTCTGGCGGTTTTATATTTTTTCATGAGCTATATTTATTATTTTCTAAAATGTGGTGATTCTTCTTCTTCTACATCAGTGACAAAATACTTAGAATCTCCTAACCAAGTAATCGTTGCAAAACGTTCTTTGTATTTCAATTTCACATATCTCCCTTGGAATTCTTCCAGTTTTTTGATGACTTCTTCATTTTTACCTTCAACAGAAAAACTAAATATCTGAGCTCCTGATATTCCTTGACTGATTTCACCTTCCCAGGTTTTAAACATCAAACCTTTATTACTAAACTTAATGAGTTCTCCACTTCGTACACCTTCACTATAAGTAGCAAAATATACGGTGGCATACCAAATACCAAAAAGGATAGTAATGGCTAAAATTATTAGGGCTAATATTTTTTTCATACGTACTTAGTTGATGTTTTTAGAAAGCTTCATATACTTTGGTTACAAATTCGTCAATTTGGCTGGGTTCTAACCATCTAGTTACAATAACCAGATTTTGTTTTTGATCAATTACAATAAAGTTACCACCAAAACCTGCAGCATAGAATAGATGTTCTGGTAAACCTTGCCAATGGCGAGTCCCTTTTTGGTTTAACCACCACATAAATCCATAATTAGCATTAGCTTTAGAAGATTTGGTAGCTTCCGTTATCCAGTTTTTAGAAATCAACTCCTGATTTTTCCATGTTCCATTATTCATAAACAATAACCCAAAACGTGCTTGATCTTTGGTGTTTATAAATAATCCTCCTCCAGAATGTCCACCACCACTTACTGATTGCATTTTAGTGCCATCAATAGTGCCCCAGGAATTATCATAACCGTACCATCGCCATGTCGTTGACGCTCCGATGGGATCCATAATTTTTTCTTTAAGAACTTTTGGTAAGGGCTTCCTCCAAACATTTAGCAACGAATATGCCAATACGTTTACCCGAACATCATTGTATTCGAAAACGGTTCCTGGTTCATTTAATTTCCTGAATTTCCAATCGTTGATGCCTCCTTCTTTTGGCGGACGATCAGCCCAATCATATCCTCCCCATAATTGTCCTGACCAATCCGAAGATTGTGTTAACAAGTGACGCCAGTTTATTTTTTTATTGTGAGCACCATCATAGGTGTGATCCCAGACATAATTATAGGCAAAATCATCTACAGAATTGATCAATTTTTCGTCAATGGCTAATCCAGCAACAGTTGATAAATAACTTTTAGTAACACTAAAAGTCATATCTACACGATCTACATCTCCCCATTTGGCAATGATATATCCATCTTTTAGAATCAAACCGGCAGGAGCACCTCTTTTTTTAGTGGGGCCTAATATTTTATGATAAGGCTCTCTTGCAAAACCTTTTAGTATGGCTAGGCGCAAATCTTTAGATCCTGAATATTCATTGCCTTTAGCATACTGGACAGCTTCGTTAAGTTTAGTAGTATTTATCTTAAATTCCGAAGGGCTTTTTTCGTCCCAGTTTCCACGTTCGGGAAAATAGGTTTGTTGGGCATTTGCAAAATGAAAAGCAATTCCAAAAAGGAATAGTAATATGCAAGTCTTTAAAAATTGGTTTTTCATTTCATCAGTTTTGAGTGATCATTTTATTTTTAACTACTTTTCTTACAGTAATCAGAAAACCTATAGCAAATAATAGGGTGCCTAAAAATGAACCTATTTGCAATATGTATAATATAGTCGCATACTGCTCTGCTCCTAAAAATACATAAAATGCTATTGAAGAACTAGATAGAATAGTGCATAGTGTCATTAATAAACTACCTATCAATAATAGGATTCTTTCTATACTAGAACCCATTTTTCGATAGAAATATATACTAACTACAAAAATAAAAATTTGAGTAATTGAACTAAAAACTCCAATGATGAGATATTTTATGATTTCTAAAAAATCAGGATATGCTTGTTCCATGGATCTGTAGTTTGTTCTATTGATTTATGATGTGGTATCTTCTGTAACACTGTCTATAATTGTTCCCGTTAATGATTTTGTTTTTATGACCTTCTTCATCAAAAGAAATACTCCTATCACAAATAATATGGAACCAATAAATGATAAGATGGAAAGAGCTGTAGATATATAAGAATAGTAATAACCATCCCAACTTTGGTAAACAGAAAGTTGAATAAATAATATCTGGTTAACAACAATGGATAGAAAAAGAATAATATTTCCGATCAGTATCAAAACTCCATCTGTTTTGGAACCTATTTTCATTAAATAATAAATACTGATCACAATAAATATTATTGTCGGTATTGCATAAAATAGTCCTGTCAATAATTGAATTATAACTGGAGCGACATCTGATTCCATAAGTATTTAGATTATATGTTATTTGTATTATCTTCTGAAGCTCGTTTTATAATGGCTTCAGGAAGGGATTTTTTAGCTTTGGCTCCCATCTTTTTAAGTTTTTCTACACTCGTAATTAGATTTCCTCGTCCATCTACTAGTTTGTTCATGGCAGAAGAATAATCCTTTTTAGCGTCATCAATCTTTTTACCAACTCCCGTTAGGTCCTTTACCAACCCTTCGAATTTATCATATAACGCTCCTGCTTGTCTGGCAATTTCGATAGCGTTTCGTTGTTGTTTTTCATTGTTCCACATCGTATCGATGGTTCTCAAGGTGGCCAAAAGTGTAGCAGGAGTTACAATGACTATGTTTTTCTCAAAAGCTTGATTGTATAATTTACTGTCTTCATTAATAGCAATAGCAAATGCTGGTTCTATCGGTACAAAAAGCAATACAAAATCAGGAGATTCTATATCGTATAAATCCTGATAATTTTTCTCAGAAAGTTGATCTATATGACGTTTTAAAGAAGTGATATGTTCTTTTAGATATGTTGTTCTAAGATCTTCATCATCTTCATTTACATAACGTTCATAAGCTGTTAGTGTTACTTTAGAATCGATCACCATTTTCTTACTATCGGGTAAGTGAATTACAACATCCGGTAATACACGTTGACCATCGGCAGTAGTAAAGCTTTGCTGGACAAAATATTCTCGGTCCTTCTCCAGTCCGGATTTTTCTAAGACGCGTTCTAAGACCAATTCTCCCCAGTTTCCTTGCATCTTACTATCACCTTTTAAAGCTTTTGTAAGATTAGTAGCCTCCTTGCTCATTTGTTCATTAAGATCTTTTAACCCTAAAATTTGCTGACGCAAAGCCGCGTGATAATCGATACTTTCTTTATGAGTTTGTTCTACTTTTTTCTCAAACATATTGATCTTTTCCTGAAGCGGATTGAGGATGTTTTTTATATTTTCTTTATTCTGTTCAGTGAATTTATTAGATTTCTCATCCAGAATTTTATTTGCCAGATTTTCGAATTCTTTAGTGAACTTTTCCTGTAATTTTTCTACTTCGTCTTTTTGTTCCTGGTTTTTGAGTTGTAGGTTTTCAAACTCTGCATTACGACGAGTCAATTCTGTATTGAGGAAATCTTTTTCTCTTCGGATTTCTTCTCTTTCTTTAGAAATGTCAGAAAGTTGTTTTTCTAAGGATTGTTTATAGGCTTCTTGTTGTTGTTTGGTAAATTCCAATTGCTGATCCGCTGCTTTTTTAGCTTCATCAAACTGTAGTTGTAGTTGATTGGCTCGTTCGTTTAATGCACTCTGATCACTTTTGTTTTTCAGCGAAGCTACGTATTTGCCAATAAAAAAACCGATGATGATTGCAGCCACCGCCACAAGAAGCAATATGTATTCTGACATGTAATTTTTTGTTTACTCGATTATCGAGATTTTAGTTTTTAGAGATTTTCCTCGAGGTTAAAAATTAACTTCCTTTAATTGCTTAGAAATCCACCTCAAGGGTTATTGCTTCAAAGATAAAAATTTACTCAGTATTACTCGATGAGAAGCACTTCTAAATAATTAAATTATAATTGTTCCTCCAGATCTTTTAGCGTTTTCAGAATATTTACTAAATGCCTTTCGGAGTGGTTACGCATGATAAATTCAAAATACCAAATAGCATCAACTTCGCTAGTGTTTTGGAATCGCCATTGTACTTCCATTAAATCTTTAATGATATCAGATAAATCATCATTCGCATCACCGAGTCCATTATCTGGTTTTATCATATCAAAAGGATCTAATACCGTTTGGTAAAATCCTAATTTCGGAAAATTAGAACGAATGGTATTTGATATTTTTTCGAAATTAAATTCGGGAGCTTCAGGATATTCTTCTTCATCAATTGGAACATTTCCTTCTAAAGCTAGGTATTCCTGATATAATGATATCAATGATTTTTTTAAAACAAGTTCTTTGTTTTTAATAGGGAGTTTTGGAGTGGCTCCCCATTGGATAATAGGCTCTATGATTCCTAATAATGTATTCATTATAAATTTTGTTTAATGCCTCACTTTGTAACTTCCGGTTTCTGGATCGAACAAAATCAGGTCTTCTGGGAACAAAGAAGAAAAAGCCCGACATTGTATCAATTCTTTAGGACGACCAAACTCAAAACCTTCGGTATTCATCACAATCATTTTATCACATAACTGTATCGCAAAGTCAATTTCGTGTGTAGAGAATAAAATAGTTTTTTGTGTTTCGAAAGCTAAACGTTTTAAGAGTTTTAGAATGTATGCCTTATGATAGACATCTAGATGTGTGGTTGGCTCATCTAGCATAATAAAAGGTGTGTCCTGAGCAATCGCACGAGCGATGAGAACTTTTTGTAACTGTCCATCACTTAACTCAAAACATCGTCTATCTACTAATTCAGTGATATGTGTAACTTCTATAGCTTTACGGACTTTTTCTATGTCCTCTTCTAGCAATTTCCCAACCCAATTGGTATAAGGTTGTCTTCCTAGAGCAACAAGTTCTTGTACTGTTAGGTTTTTTGAAGCAATTTGCTCCGTAAGAACAATACTTAATTGAGAAGCTAATTCAGAAGTTTTATAAGTTTTGATTTCTTTATCAGATAAAAATATATCTCCACGAAGTGCCGGTTGTACTTTGGATAACGTACGGAGCAAGGTAGATTTTCCAATTCCATTAGCACCGACCAATCCTACCAGTTCTCCTTCATATAATTTCAGATTGATATCCGCCGCAACAACCTCTAAATTGTTTTTATGGCGATAACCGATCGAGAGATCTTCAGTTCTAAGAACGACATTTTGATTTTCAGTATCTAATGGCTCTATTTCCATAATTCTGTTTAGTACTTAGTGTTATTTTCTAAAACAACATTTTTCGCTTTCTTACTAATAACCAAATCACTACTGGAGCACCAATCAATGAAGTAATAGCATTAATAGGTAAGGTATATTCTGTGCCAGGTAATTGGGAAATGGTATCACAAACTAACATGATAATACTTCCGAATAATATAACTGCCGGAATTAATGTTTTATGATCCGATGTGTGAAATAATTGTCTTGTTAAATGAGGTACAGCTAATCCTATAAAAGCAATTGGACCCGCAAAAGCAGTAATACTTCCTGCTAACAAACCGGTAGCAAGTATAATCAGTAAACGACTTTTTTTGATATTCAACCCTAAGCTACGCGCATAATTTTCTCCTAACAATAATGTATTTAAAGGTTTTATAGCAAATATCGCTAGTATCATTCCGATTATTGCGATCACAGAAAATATCAATAAATCGGTCCAGGATAAATTTCCTAAACTTCCAAATCCCCAAAAAACATAACGTTGTAATTGTTCTGCAGGAGCAAAGTAGGAGAGTACACTTACTATAGCGGCAGTGATACTACCGAACATTAAACCAATAATTAGGATTGCCATAGTGTCTCGTACTCGAGAAGAAACCAACATTACCATAAAAAGGACTAAAACACTGCCCATACTGGCGGCAATAACTAGACCCCAATTGGATACTAAAAACAATGCTGTAGAACCACCGATTAAAGCGCTTCCTAGAATTAGTAAAGCAACACCAAGACTTGCTCCAGAACTAATTCCTAAAACAAAAGGCCCCGCTAATGGGTTTCTGAATAATGTTTGCATTAATAGTCCCGATACCCCTAAACCACTTCCTACGATGATTGCTGTGATTGCTTTAGGTAATCGATAATCTATAATAATATGTCTCCAGGATTCTTTTTCGACAGTGGCTCCAACTAAACTTTTTATGGTATCAAGCCAAGGAATAAGTACAGATCCTAAACTAATGTTCGTAACAAAACATAGTAACAATACTATGATAATGACGATAAATACACTTTTATATGATTTGTTTGGGGTCAACTAGTTTAGTTTTTCGAAAAAATAAGGTTCGTAATCTGTTAATAGTTCGGGATGTGCAATTTGGATGATATCTTTAAGAATCAAATCCGGACGCATGGGACCTAATTCATAGTACATCAACCCACCCTTTGCACCAGTTTTTAATGTTGAAGAATATACGGTTTTATTTTTAAATGCTTCAAAAAAGGTATATCGATTGTTCTTTCCTTTTAGTTCCTCTAGTGACGTAGAAGACCCTGAACCAATCCAAAATTGGGCATTTTGAGCTTTTTCTAATACACTTTCAAAATTTAATCCAATACTTCCTGTTTTTTTAGTTTCTGCCCATAAATAATTTGTGTTGGCATCTTTTAAAAATTTAGCAACATAACTATCTCCTCCGGGTACATGCCAAACATCTTTAAACATATTACCTGATAAAACAGTAGGGGTTGTTGTAGCATTGTTAGCTAAGGTAGCAGCATCGTTATAGTCTTTCTCAATTTTTTTAAAAATACTATCCGCTTGTTGTTCTTTATTATAAAAAGCACCAACAAATTTTATCCACTCGGCACGCCCTAATGGATGCTGCTCCATCCAAGAACCATTCATAACTACCGGAATTCCTGTTTTTTCAAGAAGATCATATGTTTTTATATCTCCTGTAGCAGAATATCCAATAATTAGCTCTGGCGCTAGTTCTAGCGTAAGTTCTGTGTTTAAATGACCATTATTTCCTAATTCTATAATGGTTCCATTATCAACCAAAGTTCTGGTTTTTTCTGAAGAAATATAATCACAATGAGGAAAACCGATGAGTTTGTTTTCTAATCCCAGATACTCTAACATAGGTATATCAGTGGTAGAAGTAACCACAGTTTTATCTACCGGGACTTCTATAAAAGAAGCCTTACCGTTTATAGTTGGTTTTTCTGATCCTTTAGGATGTAAAATATATGTGAAAGTACTTTTAGCATCAGGCCAAGGGGATGTAATGCTAATTTCTTTATAAGTTTTATGATTTTGAATAGTAAAACCAGTAGCGTAGTCAATCTTTTGATCTTCAAGTTTCTCAACACTTATAGGAATAACTACTTTCTTCTCTTGTTTACAGGATAGAATAGAAGCAACTAGTAATAATAGAATTATATAATTCTTCATATGATTTTTGAATATTTGTCAAACTTCGATATTTTTTTGAAAACCTACTATGATTTACCGTTAATTTGTGTTTTTAAATATAGCGATATGTCATTTTTATGTTCTTGGAGTGGGGGAAAAGATAGTTGTTATGCTATGCATATGGCTTTGGATAAAGGGTATAAACCTTCTGTTTTATTAAACGTGTTAAATGAATACGGAGATCGGTCTCGTTCTCACGGAATACCGAAAGTTATACTGGAAACTCAGGCAGATTCTATGAAATTACCAATTCACTTTTTTGAAAGTACCTGGAATGATTATGAAAAATTATACATTAAGAATTTAAAATCATTAACCAATATGTATAATTTGAAATCTGCTGTATTTGGAGATATCGATATTCAGTCACATAGAGAATGGGAAGAAAAAGTGTCTATGGCAGCTGGTCTAAAGGCGATACTACCTATCTGGCAACAATCCAGAAAACAATTGGTATTGGATATGATTGATTATGGGATTGAAGCCATCATAGTTTCCTGCAATAAAACCTTAGGACCGGATTTCTTGGGAAGAACAATTGATCAGGAGCTTATTAAAGATTTAGAAGCGCTAGATGTAGATGCTTGTGGAGAAAATGGAGAATATCATACATTGGTAACAAATGCTCCGCTTTTTTCGCAACGATTAAATGTCCAAGTAATTGGTAAGGAAACATCCTCTAACTACAATTTTGCTTCGCTAAGGATTGATTAGATTTTAATGACATCTCCATAATTTATTTTGATGCTAAAGGAGTCTTTGAGCGCTATTTGCCGAATATAAGAAAGCAATGCCCGTATTGGTCCTGCATGAGCGATAATTATAATTTTTTCTGAAGAAGAATGATCTAGAGAATTATAAAACTCCAACATTCTTTCCTGTAGCATCACATAAGATTCGCCGTTAGGAACCTGTACATTTACAAAGTCTTCCATCCAGGGGTTTAGCGTTAATGGAGAAATATCATTCCACGTTTTTAGTTCCCAATCGCCAAAATCAAGTTCTTTAAGTCTGTTGTCAAAAGTGATTGGGATGTCAAAGGTTTCTGCTAATAGTTTACAACGTTGTAAAGGACTACAGTATATTTTTGAAATTTCTTTTATTGGAATTTGGTTATGGATTTTTATAACTTCAGATCCAAAAGTATCTGTTATACCCAGATCACTCTGCCCGTAACAAATTCCTTTTTCGATATTAGGAGTGGTGTGTCTTACCAGATATATTTCCATAAAGCGATGATACTAAGATAAAATATTACTTCACTAAGCTGCTGCACTGCTCCAGCGCAATCACCTGTTTGACCACCGATCCATTTTTTGAATTTTGCAGCTAAAAACATTTTAGATAGATACATCGGTATTAGTGTTAAAAATATGAATGGGTTTAGGAATAAAAACAGAGGAACAATTCCGAAGAAACCACTCATCAAAAGCATAGAAATACTCATGCTTTTTGCAGCAGGTTTCGCTTTGCTATCGTCTGTGTCGCGCACATACGGATGTGTGAATATAAGCGTGGTTGCTATAAATCGACTGAGACTGTGCCCAGCAATTATCACTATAGGAATATAAAAGACTTCTACTTCTCGTAATGCTAAAAACTTGATGGCAAGTATTAATAGAATTCCGACAGTACCATAGGTTCCTAGTCTAGAATCTTTCATGATAAATAGAATCTTCTCTTTGGTCCATCCACCACCAAAACCATCACAGACATCGGCAAACCCATCTTCATGAAAAGCTCCGGTTGTATAAATTGTAGCAAACATAGAAAGTAGTAAAGCAATTTCTATGGAAAAGATATAAGAGAATCCATAAAAAAAACTGGCACCAATACTTCCAACAAGTATGCCTACTAACGGAAAATATTTCGAGCTTTTACGCAAATATTGTGGATCGTGATTTACCCACTTCGGACAAGGAATTCGAGTAAAAAACATAAGAGCAGTAAAAAATATATGAATCTCTTTTTTCATGAATACAAGCTCTCTAAAAATTTAATTAATTAGGATATCTAAACCCGAGTCTTCAATAGTATATTTCCAAAAAGGGATAAAAGCAGTAATACATAAAACAATTGCTACGGCCATTCCTGCTAATCCTATTTTGCTTTTCTTTAAAAAGGATATAATACCCAGATAAAAACTCAACAGTGAAATACAGACTAAAACAATCTTGAATAGTTTTTTAAACGAAACTAAATCATTAATAAAAACAAATTGAATCTCTTTTCCAACAATTACGTTATAGTATATTTCGTGAAGTAATGTATTGTATTTATACACAAAGAAAAAACCTATTGTAGAAATTAATATGGATAAGACACCTTTTTTCATTGTAATGATTAATTATTCATTGGTAGCTACTTCGGCTTCTTCAAAACTTGCCATATTATTTAAGAATGTAACTGCAGATTCTAGAATAGGATAAGCAACTGCTACTCCAGTACCTTCACCTAGTCGCATGCCTAGAGATAATAGAGGTTTCTTTCCGAGGAAGTTTAGCATTTTTTGATGACCTTGTTCTTCGGATGTATGGGCAAAAATACAATAGTCCAGTACATTTTCATTGATTGCATATGCTGATAAAAGCGCAGCTGTAACTATAAAACCATCAATGATAACAGTCATTTTTAATGCTGCCGCCTTTAGTATTGCTCCAGTAATCATAGCAATTTCAAAGCCACCAAAACTAGCTAAGGCTTCTACTGGCGTATTTGGAAAGTGTTTCTTAAAAACGGTTTCCAGAATATTTTGCTTTATTTTTATTGCTTCTCCTTGAGCCCCTGTTCCTGCACCAACGCATTCGATTATAGGTGTTTTGGTAAAATGTGCCATTAATAATGCAGCTGCAGATGAATTTCCAATTCCCATCTCGCCAAATCCTATAACGTTACATCCATTTTGAAATGTTTCTAAAACGATGGTAGCCCCTTTATCAATAGCTGTATTACACTGATCAATCGACATTGCAGGTTCTGTCTGATAGTTTTTAGTGCCATAAGCTACTTTAGCATCAATGAGTCCTTTTATATTATTAAAATTGTGATTGACACCAGCATCTATGATTCTTAGATTAATATTATTCTGATCGCACAATGAATTAATAGCGGCTCCACCGCTAAGGAAATTATAGACCATTTGCTGCGTCACTATCTGAGGATAAGGATTGACTTCGCCTTTTTCGGCAATACCATGATCACCTACAAAAACAAGTATGCTCGGTTTTTGTAATATAGGATGCTTAGTATTTTGAATTAGTCCTATTTGTAATGCAATTTTTTCTAATATACCTAAAGAACCAAGAGGTTTGGTTTTTAGGTTAATCTTATGTTGAATTGTATTCTCTAACGATTTGTCTAATGGAGTAATATCAAAACTCATTTATTTTATTTTTACTGGTATTCCGGATACCATTAGTATTGCTTGATCAGCTTGCTTAGCAATATGCTGATTCATCCAGCCTTGTAATTCGGTAAACTTTCTGCCTATTTCAGTGGTTGCGTGAACACCCATTCCGATTTCATTGGATATGATGATAACAGTTGCATTGATTTTCAGAAGTTGATTAAATTCTGTTTTTGCTTGAGATAGAGAAAGTTCAATATCATTTTTAGTATCCACAAAAAAATTGGTAAGCCATAGCGTTACACAATCGATAACGACAACCGCATCTTTTTTTATTACTTTAGATAGTTTTTTTTCTTCCTCAATGGAGGTCCACCTACTATCGCGATCTGCAATATGCCGATCAATACGTTTTCGATGATTGCCATCCCAAACCCTTGATGTAGCTATGTATGTTGGACTGTCTGAAAGTTCTAAGGCAAGATTCTGAGCATAGCTGCTTTTGCCTGAACGCTCTCCACCAGTAATGTAATACAACATATGTAATAGGTTTTAAAGAGCGCAAAGATACTAGTAAAAGTAATTTATTCGGTAAAGCGAATGCATTTTCGAAGAAATATGATACATTCGCGCAGAATTTTGGTTCTGACACACTTTTCATAGTGTGAAGGATTAAAAGGGAATCAGGTGAATGAATTCTGAATTTAGAATTAATAAATCCTGAGCTGTTCCCGCAACTGTAAGCTGTGTTCGTCTATGACGGATGTTTGTTATTAATTCTTTATAACCACTGTACGCCTCTGGCGGATGGGAAGGTAAATAACAAGACGCAAGCCAGGAGACCTGCCTAATTCATTATGTTAAACTTTCGGGATAGAAGTTTAGGTATGGGTAAACTGCATACTTTTTTCCGGTAATTGTAAAATTAAGTCATTTAGGAAATGAACAAAAAAGTGTTTTTTGGGGCTACACTAATTATGTTAGGGGCTCAGGTTGTTTCGGCGCAAGATTCAATAAAAGAAGAAAAAGTAAACGAATTAGAGGAGGTGGTACTTTCTGATTCTAAATTTAAACTAAAAAGAGAACAAAGTGGTAAGGTAATTACCAAAATTACCTCTGAAGAATTAGAACGCAGTCAGGGACAATCTGTAGCCACAGTTTTAAATAGAGTAGCGGGAGTTTATGTAAACGGGAGTAATAATGCGGCAGGAGAACCATTGGGAGTTTATGTGCGTGGTGGGCGAAATCGACAGGTAGTGATTAGAATTGATGGAGTTACCGTAAGTGATCCCTCTACGTCAGCGGGGGATTATGATCTTCGATTATTATCTACTAGCCAAATCGAATCTATAGAGATTCTAAAAGGAGCTTCTAGTACATTATATGGTTCTGGAGCCGCGGCAGCAGTAATTAATATTACTACAAAGTCTGAAGGAAAAGATGCAATATCAGGACAATTTTCTTCTAGTATCGGTACCAATCAATCACAGGATGATCAGGACTATGACATAAATGAGTTTGTAAACTCAGCATCTATCAACGGAACCATAGGTAAAGTAAGTTATTTAGGAAGTCTTGCTCATCAATCAACGGATGGTCTATCGGCAGCAGAGGCTGAAGGAGCGGAAAGTGATGCTTACAATAAATTTAATGTCTCGGCCAAATTGGGATATCAGTGGAGCAAGAATTTTAAGTTTCATTTTTTTGGAAACTTAGATCAATATAAGACCGATTTTGATGGAGGCGCAGGATTTGATGCAGATAACCAGTTTGATAGCCGTCAATTAAGAGGTGGGTCATTTTGGGAAGCAAAATACCCTAATGGAAGCTTCACCTTTGTAGATAGTTATGCATTATTAGAAAGAGAATTTATGTCTGGTTTTCCTTCCAGATATGAAAGTAAGATTTATACGTTTGATGCTTATAATAAGTATAACTTTAATAATACATTATACACTGTAGTTGGTGCAAATGGTTCTTATAGTGACTTTAATCTTTTTAGTATTCCTTTTGGAAGTGATGATTTAGTACAAACGATTAATGATAATGAAGCGGATTTTGATATTATTGATCCCTATATCAATTTAGTATATGTATCTAAATTTGGGTTGAATGTTAATGCAGGAGGAAGACTAAATATTCATAGTGCTTATGGTAACCATTTAGTTTATAATATTAATCCATCGTTTACATATACTTTCGGAGGGAATTATATCAAAGCATTAGCATCGTATAGTACAGCCTATATTACACCGTCATTATTTCAATTGTTTGATACTGCTTTTTTTAGTGGAAATCCTGATTTAGAGCCAGAAGAAAGTAGAACCATAGAAGGAGGGATAGAACTATCTCACGAAAAAAGAGCTACCATAAGTGTAGTATACTTTAATAGAAAATCAGAAAATTTTATCACTTTTGATCCTAACACTTTTGTAAATTTCAATTCACCAAATGACATTAAAGTTGATGGTGTAGAATTAGAGTTTAATGCAAAACTATTAGAGGATAAGTTATCTTTTGGCGGTAATTATACCTACACCAATATTTCAAGATTAGAAAATGATATTAGAATTCCTGAACATAGCATCCAGGCTAATATTGGATATCAATTATCGGGTAAAACGTATACTTCTTTAAGTTATCAATATAATGGCGAACGTACGGATACTAATTTTGACCCCGTTACATTTGCGCCAACACCTGTTCCATTAGATAGTTATGGGATATTAGATTTTTATATTAGTCATCAACTTTTGAGTAATATGACAGTTTTTGCTGCTATGAACAATATTACAAACGAAGAGTATCAAGAGATATTTGGATTTAGTACCAGAGGAAGAAATGCTAGAATAGGGGTTAACCTGAAATTCTAGAGTTATTTTTATATAGAAAAGTAAAAACGCCTAAACTAGCAGTTTAGGCGTTTTTTATTAGATTAGTTTTTACTGGAAAATTATTTTTGTAATTCAGAAAAATCTGTGTCTTTATACATTCTTAGATAATTAGGTTTGCTCATCTTACTTTCACCTATAATTTCTAATTCGAGAGTGTTATATTGTGATGGAGATCTGTTACCTAAAATATTATCAATAGCTGCTTTTAATAATGGTTCATTAGGATCACCTAATATTCCTAGGTTCGAGAAATCTTCAGCAACTTCAATTTCTGGAGTAAAACCACCAAAATAATCTGTAAATCCTACAGAATTTATAGATCTAAGAACCAAAGGTTGTAGTGCATAGGTGTGTCCTGTATTGGCCCCATTTCGTCCAAAATTATTTGAATCATATATAGTTCTTGAAGCCTGAAATTTTCCTCTAGTAGTGGAACCAACCTGAATTACATTGATATAAGGGTCTAGTCCATTAATTACTAGTTCACTCGCCGATGCAGAACTTCTGGTTGTTAATACATAGACTCTATTTAGGTTTAAGCTATTAATACCAGCACCAGTTCTGATTTGATTATCGAAACGATTGGTATCGCCAAATTGTTCTTGTCGATCTACATTCCATTCTTCTGTAGTAAATATTCGTCCATTAAATTGTCCTGTAATCATGCTAGATAAGTCAATTGCAGTAATAACAGAGCCTCCACCATTGTATCGTAAATCTAATATAAGGTCTGTAACATTATCAGACGCAAACTGCCCAAAAGCAGTATTTAATTGAGCATCAAAATCCCCTGTGAATTCATTATACATTAAATATCCAACTGGATTTCCATCTACATCTAAGGTTTTTGCAAGAAAAACAGGGTTTTCTGTATACTGTGTTTTGGTAAGGGAAATGGATGTACCTGTCGGAGTTACATCATTTCCATCAAAAGTAGCAAGACCAATTGTATACGTATCTGGAGCTAATAGTTGTCTGAAATTCTGTTCGGTAATCTGAGTGCCATCTATCGTATTAAAAATAACACCTCTCTCAATTCCTTTTGTCTCTGCATCGGTTCCAGGAAGTATATAGCGTACATATCCAAATACATTAGATGCATTATTAGGATACCTAGCCAAGCCGAACTCCATTCCATTATTTCTGGTGATTCCATCAAGAGCTTGTTCTAATGCAATATAATCATCGACCATAAAACTGAAATCATCCACTTTTATTTGTTCCGAGCCTACAGTTACCGTTTCCTGGGTTCTTAATCCTTCAAAAATAGCTTCGGGAGAAGAGAAACTATTAAGAAAATCACCATACTCTTTATTAGAAGAAAAGCGATCGTTTGCTAGATCTGCTACATCAGCTTTGTAGACATAAAAAGCATTCATGCCTTTCCAGATAAAATCATTAATTTCCTGTACCCCTGATATTCTTAATACATCATCATTATCCTCAAAACAACTAGTGAACATACTCATGGATAAAAGGAGTAATGCAAAATACTTCAGGAATTTCATAGACTTTTTTTATTTTATATAACCCTAAAAATAGGGACTTTATTATAATTTCAAAAAAATGATGTAACAAATTACAGATGTAGTCGTCTCCCTTATATAAAGCTAACAAGTTAGTTTTGTAACAACCAACCAACAAATATGAAATGAGCTATAACGAAGAATTAAATATTAATTATAAAGTGTTGTTAGCGAATTCCATCTGTCAATTGGGAAAAAATAGACTGAACAGATGAAAGAAAGAGCATTTATAACACTTACTAATGGTTTTAAAGACAAGCTATATAGGTTGGCTAAAAGATTGTTGGTAAGTAATGAGGAAGCAGAGGACGCTACCCAAGAAGTACTGTTAAAGCTATGGAGGAATAAAACCAAAATGGCAGAGTATAAAAATGTGGAAGCATTCGCGATGACAATGACCAAAAACTATTGCTATGATAAGTTAAAGGCAAAAGAAACTGGAAATTTAAAGATTGTACATAGTAATTATAAAGATGAGCAGCCTTCATTACAGAGATCAGTAGAGGCAAGAGATAGTCTGGATTGGGTAGGTAAGATCATGGACGGATTGCCTGAACAACAGCGAATGATTGTCCAGCTTAGAGATATAGAACAATATGATAATGCAGAAATAGCGGAAATGCTAGAAATGAACGAAACAGCAGTGCGAGTGGCATTATCCAGAGGAAGAAAAACAATACGAAAAGAATTATTAAAAAAACACAATTATGGAGTTGTCTAACATAGAGAAATTACTGGAAAAGTATTTTGAAGGAGAAACGACCCTTTCTGAAGAAAAAGAATTAAAGGTTTATTTTACCGGAGAAAGCGTGCCGTCACACTTAGAGAGATACAAAGATTTATTTCAGTTTTTTTCTGATGAAAGTCAAGTAACCGCTACTTCAGAGGTTACGTTAAGTACCAATCGAGTACCTTGGTATACCTGGATAGGTGTAGCAGCATCAATAGCTTTAATTGTGGGGCTATTTATAAAAGATGTTCCGCCGGGAGTTGATCCAGAAGGAGTTTATGGTACCTATGACGATCCTGAAATAGCATTACAAAAAACCAAAGAAGCCCTTAATTTGGTTGCTAAATTAATGAATGAGGGTAAAAAGGATCTAGTATACCTGAATGAGTTTGATACGGCTAAAAAAGAATTGGTGTATCTAAATGAGTTCGAAAGTGCTAAAAATAAATTGATAAAATAAAAACGAATATTATTTTCCCGAATATGGGAGTCTTTAAAAATGATTTAATTATGAAAAAGTTTGCAATCGTAATATTAGTAGCATTAGTACCATATCTGTCTGTTGCTCAGAGTAATTTTGATAAATATGAAGACATGAACGATGTGTCATCTGTTGTGGTAACCAGTAAAATGTTTAAACTATTAAGCAAAATGGATCTGGAAAGCAATGATCCCGAAGTGAAGGAGTATATAAACTTAGTAGAGAATATTAAAAATATTAAAGTTTTTGCTACAGAAAACAATGAAATCGGTCAGAAGATGAAAGCGGATGTGCAGAAATACCTAAAAAGTACTTCGTTAGATGAGCTGATGCGAGTAAAGAGTGATGGTAAAAATGTGAAGTTTTATTCTAAGCCGGGTAAAAATGACAATTTTGTAACAGAACTGTTTATGTTCATGGAAGGAATGGAAAATGATGGAGGACCTAATACAGTAGTACTAACAATAACTGGTGATATTGACTTAAGACAAGTGTCCAAAATTGCCGATCACCTTAATGTTCCTGGAGGACAGGAGCTAAAGAAAGTGAAAAAGAAAAATTAAGCTTTTATATTTAGTTTAAGTTACACCCAAGCTTCTTCAGATGTAATGATCTGAGGAAGCTTATCATCAATCAATCAACCTTAGTCTGCCCTAGGCGGATCAAAACCAATTAAAATGAAAAATATAATAAAACTAGTAGGCGTAGCCTGTGTAATGTTACTAATGAGTTGTAATAATGGAGCTTCATTACAAAAATATTTTGTAGATCATCAAGACGATTCGGATTTTGTAGCGGTAGATGTAGCTACAAGTCTTTTGGATACCGATAAAGTAGCGCTTTCTAAAGAAGAGAAAGAAGCATTGGAGAGTATTAAGAAAGTCAATTTTTTAGCATTGCCACTTAAAGATAAAACCAAAGCCAGGTATGAAGAAGAAAAAACGACTATCAATACGATACTCAATTCCGATAAGTATGAAACCTTAATGAGGTTTGGTTCTAATGGAACAAAAGCGGTACTTAAATTTCAAGGAGATGAAGATAATATTGATGAAATGATTGTATTTGCTTCTAATAAAGAAAGAGGTTTAGCATTAGTAAGAGTTTTAGGAGATGATATGAAACCGGAAAATGTTGCCAAATTAATGAATGCCATTGATAAAGGAGACGTGGATATGGATGCTTTTAAGAATATAATTGGGAATATCAATATAGACTAATATATGCTGTACTAAAAGTGATCTAAAAAGATAGAAAACAAAAAAGCTTCGACTAATACCAGTCGAAGCTTTTTTGTTTAATCACTGTAAAATATATTCCGTCAACTATATCCCTGTATAGTTAGAGGGTGTAATAGTTTTTAGTTCTGATTTGATAGCATCTGAAACTTCTAGTGTTTCTATAAACTCGGCAATAGAATTTTGGTTTATCGTAGCGTTCGTTCTAGTTAATCCTTTTAGTGCTTCATAAGGATTAGGATATCCTTCTCTTCTTAGTATCGTCTGAATAGCTTCTGCTACTACCGCCCAATTATTCTCAAGATCCTGAGCAAACTTCTCTTCATTCAATAATAATTTGTTCAACCCTTTTAGTGTTGCTTGAAATGCAATCAAAGTATGTCCGAAAGGAACTCCCACATTTCTTAGTACAGTGCTATCCGTAAGATCACGCTGTAATCGACTTACAGGAAGTTTTGCAGATAAGTGTTCGAATAAGGCATTGGCAATACCAATATTTCCTTCACTATTTTCAAAATCAATAGGATTTACCTTATGTGGCATCGCAGAAGATCCAACTTCACCTTTTTTGATTTTTTGTTTAAAGTAATCCATAGAAACGTATGTCCATACATCACGATCCAAATCTAAGATAATCGTATTTATACGTTTTAATCCATCAAATAAAGCGGCCATATGATCATAGTGCTCTATTTGAGTCGTTGGAAAAGAATGATGTAAACCCAATTTTTCTTGTACAAAACGAGTTCCAAACGCTTTCCAATCGATAGTAGGATACGCAACTTTATGCGCATTGTAGTTTCCTGTAGCTCCACCAAATTTTGCAGCACTTGGAATGTCATTTAGCAAATCAAATTGTGCTTCTAACCGCGTCACATAAACCTGAAACTCTTTTCCTAATCGGGTAGGAGAAGCAGGTTGTCCGTGTGTGCGTGCTAACATCGAAATTTCAGACCATTCTTCTACTAAAGATTTTAATTTATCCTTTAATTCTAAATATTGAGGAATGTATACATCGCCAACAGCTTCTTTAATACTTAAAGGGATAGCCGTATTGTTTATATCCTGAGAGGTTAGTCCAAAATGAATAAACTCTTTATACTCTTGTAAACCAAGGATATCAAACTTCTCCTTGATAAAATACTCAACTGCTTTTACATCATGGTTAGTTACTTTTTCAATATCCTTTATAGCTTGTGCATCTTCAGTAGAAAACTGAGTATAGATTTCTCGTAATTTTCCAAAAATTGATGTGTCAATACTCTTTAATTGTGGTAGTGGTATTTCGCATAAAGCGATAAAATATTCTATTTCTACCAGTACACGATATTTTATTAAGGCTTCTTCACTAAAATAAGCACTTAATGATTGTGTTTTAGAAGCATAGCGACCATCTATAGGTGAAATAGCTTGCAAAGGAGATAATGACATAGTGTTGTTTTTTTGAAAGCTGCAAAGATAATTTATTTAATCACGAATTACGAAGTACGAAGAATGATTTTTTGATGAAATATAGGTTAGTGGTTGAGAGGTGAGTTTTTGAGTTTTTGAGTTTTTGAGTTTTTCGATTTTAATAATTTCACTTCTAACTTCCAACTCCTGACTTTTTTCAGATTTAATAATTTCCATCAACCATCAACCATCAACCATCAACTAATCATAGTTTCTTCAATATCATTCTGGATCTTGCCTTGTAGGCAGCACTGCTATTGTGATAGTTATTCTCTAAAATAATTTTAAGTTCTGGATGTACCCAATCGAATTCTGTGCCTAGTAGATATAAATTAGTAATAGAATAAGCCTTTGGAGCTACTTTCTGATCAGAGATCAACCAATCAAAACATGCTTCAGTTATTTTTTCTCTATATGTAGAGGTAAGGTATTTGCGTACTTCAGTATTTTTGTTTTTATAATAAGCTAGGATCAGATATTCGCATATTTTAGCAGTAGGCCTTACAGCAGGGTCTTGATATACGTGCGGAAGTAATTTCACGAATGAATCTAAATATGGTAAAATGGTTTCTAGACTATTTTTACACAAAAATTCTAACCCCCAGGAAGCTTTACAAGAAATTTCGTCATCCACCTGATGACATATGTTTAGTAGTTGAGGTAGCAGCTCTGGATTTTGTAAAATCAGATTGGCAAAATAATTCCGTTTTTCTCTAGAGTGATTGGTGTTTCTAATTTCCTCTTCTAGATTGATCATCTTGGTTTATATATTTTTATTTTTCGATTGTTTTGAGTTTTTGAGTTTTTCAAATTTTGTAATTTCCCTATCAACTATCTACTAACTCCGTAACTACCTTCGGAACTCCAACAGTAGCTTTTTCTGCTATGATGGTCAGATTTTCTTTAGGTGAAATGGCTGGTTTAGGATCTATAAAATATATAGGAGTGTCATTAGAAACAAATTGCACAAGACTTGCGGCAGGATATACCTGCATAGATGTGCCAATAATTATAAGGATATCCGCTTGTTCGGTAATCTTTATTGCCTTATCTAACATGGGTACTTCTTCTCCAAACCAAACAATATGTGGGCGTAATTGAGAATTGTGCTCACAGAGATCTCCTAGATTAAGATTTGTTTTCCAGTCTAATACCAGATCTTCATCAAACTGGCTTCTTACTTTTAGTAATTCTCCGTGTAGATGAACTACGTTACTACTTCCGGCGCGTTCATGGAGATCATCTACATTTTGGGTAACAATGGTAACCTGATGCGTTTTCTCTAAAGCGACAAGAGCGTGATGTGCCGGATTAGGAACTACAGTGTGTAATTGACTTCGTCTTTTATTGTAAAAATCTAGTACCAGTGCCGGGTCATTGTTCCATCCGATAGGAGAGGCGACTTCCATAATATCGTGACCTTCCCATAGTCCGTCGGCATCCCTGAAAGTGTTAATTCCACTTTCTGCACTAATTCCAGCACCGGTAAGTACAACTACTTTTTTCATTTGTTTGTTTTTAATATTGAAATGTCAAAATGAATAATAGGTTATTTATTATTTTCTCTAAAACTATTTAAAATATTTTAATTGATAGTTGCGTTTTAAAATTAAATAACAGCATACTGCTTGTAAATCAAAAAAAGAAAGGAGGCTGTCTGAAAAGTATTGTATTCCTGTCAAACTGAGCCTGTCGAAGTTTTTAATGTCTTGATTCTCAAAATGTCTTCGACAGGCTCAGACTGACAATCCAGAATTTCTAATACTTTTCAGACACCCTCACTCCAGTCTTTAGTTGATCCTGAGCCAAGTCTAAGGACTGGAATAGTAAATTAATATCTGTCATTCTGATGTAGACCAGAATCTAGAACGGAGGTGTAAAGTTTATAAGTGATTATCTGGATTTTTATGTTCAGAAAGAGTTTCGAATCTCTTTTTTTAATTAAATATACTAAGATGTATCTTTTGTCGTTTAGAGAATCTTAACCCCATAAACCGATAACATGCAATTTAACTCGATCAAAGAAACACTTCAAACCCCTGTAAATAATGCGGTTCCGTATTAATATTGTGGTTTTACCGTAACACAGATATTGCTAAAAAGTATAACTTGTAATCAGTAAATGTGTACAATTTTTTTAGAATACTAACAGTATTTAATAACCAACGCTAACCTTTAATTGTTTACCTCATGAAATACCCTTATATCATTATTGATAATGATCAGAATTCTGCACGCACAATTCAGATCGCATTAGAAGATCACAATGATTACATCTGTACTGGAATTGCTAAAAATGAGCAGGAGGCATTGGACTTAATTTTAGAAAGAAAACCAAGATTGGTTTTTCTAGAGCCTGAAGTTTCGGGAGTTCAATCTTCTAAAACCCAGTATAACTTAATGTCAGAACTTACTAAGTATATGACAAATCTACCAGAGTTTGTAATTATTACAAAAACAACTGATTATGCTATAGAAGGTATACGTAACAGTGTTTTGGATTATATCCTTAAGCCATTATCTAAGAGTGACTTGACTAAAACCTTGCATAGGTTTGAGAAAGACTTTGGAGAAGTTATGGATAATACCTTATGTTTTAAGTCATATGGAGATTATCGTTTTGTGAATATTGACGAAGTGTTATATCTAAAAGCAGATAATAATACGACGGACTTTATGATGAGTAACGGTAATAAAGTAGAGGCATTTAAAACACTGAAACATTTTCAGAATCTATTGCCGGATCATTTTGTGCGTATTCATAATAGTTATATTATTAATACCAAGTATGTATCTAGAATACATTTTGGTAAAGCAAAATGTGCTATTAAGAATACCAGTGATATGATTCCTTTCTCCAAATCATATAAAACAAATGTAGAAGAGATTAAAGATACGCTAGCTAAGAATAGCTTTCTTTATGTGTAGTGACTTTGTTTAGAAAAGTTGCGTAGCAACAAATTCAAAACAATTAGTAGTCTAGTCACATCTCAGCATATCACAGGGAGTCTCCGTACTGAGTTGCCACACTGAGCTTCCGCCAGCAGAGGCGGATAAGTTGTCGAAGTGTCCTCACACTGAGTCTGTCGAAGTGCAGGCTGGTATTTGTTTTGAAAATCTATATAGATAGAATACTTGCGTTAAAAATGAGAAATAATAGGATGCTGTTTGTAAATATCTAGTAAATGTGTATCAGGGCAGCCGATTGTTTTATTTTATACTATTCACACAAAATCATTTGTATAATAAAAACGCAAGTCGAAACCTCCTCGCCACAGCGAGGAGGTTTTTGTATTTACTATATATAGTATACTATGTAATATAGTGTCTTTTTCTAATAGTTTTTTTAATCTAAACTTAGTGGATGTATTAAAATGTAGAGTCTAAATATTCCCCAGTGTCGATTTGTAGTAGTTGCCTTCTTTTGTAATTCAATATTTTTGTTTAGGCTCAAAGGTAGTTTCGTGTAATTTACATAACTTACGAAATCAATTTTCCCCTATTCGAAAAACATATATAATAGTATACTATGTTTTTTGAGTTTGGGGATTTTTTATATTCATTTTGAAATGAGTGACTTACGTTTTTTTGAGGGAATTTTCTTATCAAAGTTTGGGGAATATCTATAATCAGCTCTTATTCAGTAAATAAAGGGTTTAGGGTAGCGAAGTGGTTAGATAGCTCTTTTTATTAAATTTTTATTTTTTTTAAGTTTTTTTTATAGTTTATTTACGGTAATTGAATTGGTAATCCAATTCCTACATAATTTAGAGTTTTTAAAATCGGGTCATCCACTCGTGTAATCTATCAATCTACTTCCTAAAGGTACCCATCCACTAAACCCACCTTAATATATTAGGCGCGAGGGGGCAATCTCCCTACATTTGTAGTGTACAATTAAGGTTATCAACCTATTACACATTTACTAAAAGGATATACAAAGAGAAATCGGAGTATTGCTGGCCAGCAAAATCCTTACAAATTGAAACTGAATAAACGAAAGTTTATTCTAACTAGACAAAAAAAGTCTTGAAAAAGGAAAACAATTATTAATAAACTGATTATACCAAAATAAAATATAAATATTAAAGATAAACCGTTATGAAAGCTATAAAAACTATTTTCGCAGTATTATTTGTAAGTTCAATGTTCATCGCTTGTGAAGCTGATAATGTTAATGACGAAGTGGGAATTGATGAAGTTGATTTTGAACTAAACGCAGGAGAGGATGAAGACGATGAAACATCACCTCAAACTACATAATCATAATAAATTTTTAATAAAAATTTTGAAAAGAGAAGTTAAGTAATTAACTTCTCTTTTTTAGTTATAATTTTTTTATTCACTAAGCTAGATTTTAATTTTTTATGAATTTTCCCTTCAAATATTGTTGTATTGTTTTTTCTGTCATGTTACTTTTTGGTTGCAACCAAAGTAATGAAGAAATAGAGAATAAAGGGTTGAAATATAAGATGATAGAGTCAAATATAGAGGATTCTAATGACAAGTCTAAAACGATAGCAGAACGAAAAGAAAAATTAAACATTGCGTATGGAGTTACAACAACTTTAAAAGATGATAATGATAAAACATCTAAATTGTTAAACATAGCTGCTAAGTACTATGGTTTAAAAGACTATGAAAATTTTAAAAAGATAAATGAACGGTCATTACTTATGTCCAAAAAGCTACTTGATTCAATTTCTATGGCTAAATCTTATAATTACTTAGGCATGTATTATAGAGATATAAAAATAGATAGTGCATTTAACTTTTTTTATGAAGCTAACAAGATTTATTCTGCTTTTGATAAAAACACAAAAAAAGATATTTCTAATTATGCGTTTGATCATGGATCGGTATTAATTGATTTGGCGAAATTGTCAAGGAAAGTAAAAGATTATAGTCAAAGTGAGGATTTAACAATACGAGCAATTGAAAAATTCGAATTATCAGGTGATTTAAAATATGTCCCATTATCTTATAATAATTTAGGGATTGTAGCGAAACATATGGAGCGCTATGATGATGCAGTTGATTATTATTCAAGGGTAATTGAGTATGCAAAAAATACCGAGAAAGAAACTCTGTATGCATCTTTAGGTAATAACAACATCGGTGCAGTATATAAAACAAAAAAGGAATATGACAAAGCGGAAGAATATTACAAGAAAGCTTTGTCTTATAAAAGTTTTTTGAGCAAAAGCCCGAAGAGGTATGCTAGATTATTAGACAATTTGGCATATGTACAGTTTCTCTCTGGTAACGATGATGGTGTTTTGGAATTGTTTTATAAGACATTAAAAATAAGGGATAGTCTTAATGATTTAGTTGGGCTTTCAACTAATAATTTACATTTAGCTGAATATTATCAATCAAAAGGAAATGATAGTTTAGCTAAGGAATATGCTTTAAAAGTGGAAGAAGTGGCTCCAATTGTTAATAATAATGTGGAACTACTTCAGTCATATCAATTATTATCTGAGGTTTCGGATAGTGAAACTGGATTAGCTTACGCTCAAAAACATATTAAGTTGAATGATAGCTTAATCAAAGAAGAGCGATCCTATGTAAATAAGTTTGCTCGTATACAGTTCGAAACTGAAGAAAAAGTACAAGAAATTGCAGCCATTAGTCGCGAAAACCAATTACTCATTTTTGCCATATTAGGATTATCGGTATTGTTTCTATTAGGGTATGTAATCTTTAGACAACAACAGAGTAATAAAGAACTACTATTCGAGCAAAAGCAGCAGCAATCTAACCAGGAGATTTATCGTTTACTTCTTAGTCAGCAACTTAAGCTAGAAGAAGGACGTAAGATGGAACAGCATCGTATGTCTGAAGAATTACATGATGGCGTGCTGGGTAGACTATTTGGAGTTCGATTAAGTCTGGATGGGATTAATCAGCGAGCTAATGATGGATTTACAGAATCCAGAAATGTGTTTATTGATGAGCTTAAATCTATAGAAAAAGAAATTAGATTGATATCTCATGATTTAGGTACAGATACCTTAAAGCCTGATGTAGCTTATGTAGATGTGGTAGAGAGTTTAGTAAGTGATCTGTGTACGGTGCATAAAATGGATTTTGAGTTTGCGAATGATGAAAATATTGATTGGGAGACTATAGATGATCAGAAAAAAGTAAACCTGTTCCGTATTATACAGGAGTCTTTGCAGAATATATTTAAACATGCAAAGGCAGAAAGTGTAAAAATAAGCTTCGATTATGTGGATGATAAAATAAATCTTACTATTTTAGATGATGGAATAGGATTCAAAAGCAGTAAGGTAAAAAGAGGAATTGGTTTAAAAAATATTACATCCAGAGTTACCCAAATGAACGGTGTAGTAGATTTTATTAGTAATCAAGATTCAGGTACTAAAGTATCTGTAGGTATACCAATTTAATTAATGTAAAAATGTTATCAAATCCGGTCTCCGTATAATAAAAAGGTGATGATTATAGTTACTACTATATAGAGCCGATAGGATAACAACTGACACACAAATTTTTAAAGATGAAGAAAAAGCTAAAAGTTCTTATGATTGATGATCATCCTATGATTATCGAGGGATACAAGAACACCTTATTAGGAGAAAACCAAAAAGAATATCAGATCAAAATTGATATCGCATCTAATTGCGATGATGCGTATGACAGTATTCTGAAATCTTCTAAAACTACTCCTTATGACATGCTTTTTGTAGATATTAAATTACCACCTTCTTCTGATGGAACCATCACATCTGGAGAAGATTTGGCAAAACATGCAAAGGAGCTGTTACCTAAGGCTAAGATTATTATCCTAACAATGCATAGAGAAGATCATAGAATCCATAATATATTAAAGAATATTAATCCTTCAGGATTTTTAATAAAAAGTGACCTTACTTCTAGTGAATTGTTGCTGGCGTTTAATAATATAGTGAGTGGTACTCCTTATTATAGTGCTACTGTAAATAATCATTTCAGAAAAATGATGACCAATAATTTCTCACTAGATGAAAAAAATCTAAAGATTTTATATCACCTATCTAGAGGTGTAAAAACTAAGAATTTACCTAATTACGTGAGCTTGTCATTAAGTGCTATAGAAAAACGCAAAAATCAGATAAAAGAAATGTTTTCTATTGCAAAAGCCGATGACCAAAAACTATTAGAAGAAGCTCGTAAAAGAGGTTTCGTGTAAAACATAAAGTACTTTTTTAAGTAAAATTGATTAAAAGGACAGCATTAGCTGTCCTTTTTTTGTTTAATAAATTATGGATGGAGCGTAAAATACTTAAATAAATCCTGAAATGAACATAAAAAAAATGGAATCATCTAATTTCTTAACAGGGGATTTTTCCCTTATTTTTATAAAAAATTAACTTTTAATTAAGAATTATAATGTGTTTTATCTAATTTATGTTAATTGTTTTGTTAAATGAGGTTTACCCGTAATTTTTATTATGCATTTATATCTGTTTATCAGTAGCTTAGCAATGTTTTATAAAGGTATTGCTCAATAATATAATACAGTGGTAATACATTTTAATACTTCACACAAACTCTCTTTTTTACAGCTTCTTTTTCTAAAATCACAAGATAGATAATATCTTCTGGAAGGATATTATAGTATGATTTTCGACATAATCTGTAAGTGTCGTAAAATGTTTACAGAAAAATCAAATTTATTTTAATTATGAAAAAGCTATCAAGTTTACAAGGAGTAAGTGTATTAAGTAAAAAAGCTCAAAAAACCGTTCACGGAGGAGGACGAGAGCTAATGAATGATTGTAGAGATTATTGTGCTGGCACCGTAGAAGCAAATATATTTACTGGCGAATGTTTCTGTGTAACTCCTGATTAATTGGTGAGAACAAAAAATATCCATTAAGTATGTTTTTTTGCCTTTTAGAAAATTAGTATATAAATTGAATTAACAATTAACTTCTATTTCTCTTCGGTGTTTAATCACAACTACTAATAGGGGATTTTTAACTTTTTTTATTAGAAAAAAGAGGGAAATATGCTTTTTTAAAAAGTGTATTATTCCCTCTTTTTTTGTTTGATATAAAAAAATAAATTATTTTTATTTTTTATAAATATTTAAAAATCAATTGTTTAATGATTTGGTCTTATTAAATATTGTGTCAAAAAGACAAATAAAAAGTATGGTTTTTACGCATATAAAATGCGGTTATTTAACAGGTTTTATTTTTTTAATATGCCTAAATTTAAAAGTGCTCAACTTGGTTGAGGTTTTGCATTGATAAATAATTAGGGAATTTTTCGTTAGATTTTCTGTTTTTTGAATGAGATAATTCGAAAAATAATAACGTTAATAGTTTAAAAAAAAGAATTGTAAATCAAATAATACTCTTGATTATAATGGTTAAAAACTACTTCATTACTTCTATGCTTAATAAAAATTTAAAAGAAATAAAAGAAAAGATTGATTTCAGATCATAATTCAATAAAATCTCATTACTGTTATAAACTATTAATTCAAACAAACTCAATAAAATTGCAAGTATGCAAAAGATTTACAAGCAAGTATCATTTTTTTTTCAAAAATTAGTCAATGGAACTACAGACAAAAATTCTTACTATAAGTTAAATAACATTTTGGTAATTGTTGGTTGCGTTTTCTTAATGAATCCATTGCTTCTAAAAGCTCAAGATAGAGTTGAAGTGTATAACGGTCCAAATTATCATAATGGTTCGGTTGATACATTTACTAATAACTATTATGTAGTAGAACAAAATAATGATTTTGGCAAAATAATAAGTAGAAAGAGTTCTTTTTCAAGATCTCCTTTGGATCCTCCTGTTCTTGATCTAGATAATTTGGTCGTAGGTACCGATTTTGAGTTTAATCAGGTTCCTGATCCAGGTTTTGGATATACAGTAGGGAGAGGAGTTAGTCTTACCTCGGATAATGGTTTTGTGTCTGGAGGAACTTTTACTGTTACTGGCAATGTAGATGCTAATGAACAAATTTTTCTTTTCGCAGATGGGGGAGGAATTAATTTTTTCACCTTAGGAGGTACAAATTCTGCTACATATAGTTTTAATGGAGGTGCAATAGTTATTCAATTATCGCAAGTCGGAACTAATTTTACGATTTCAGAAACTTCTAATAATCCAATACCAAATGATGTTTTCGAAGATTTTATTTTGGGAATCTTCTATAGAAATTTTCAAGATCCTTATTCAGTTGGCTCTAGGTTTATAGATTTCACTGTTAATGATACTACTGGTGGGTCATCAATGTCGCAAACTAGGATTAATATAGTTCGATTCCCAACACAGACATATGCTGCAGACGATTCTAATTCAATTTCAGCTGATTCGACTATTGATATTACGGGTAATTTATTAGGTAATGATACACCACCGTCTGGTACTCCTGCTCTAACGGTTACAGAAGTTGATGTGTTTCCTGCTGCAGTAGGAACAACTTACCAAACTCTTTATGGAGAAATCACAATCAATTCGAATGGTTCATATACGTACACGGTTGATAATAACGATGAAGCCGTGCTAGGGTTAATTAACGGGACTTCATTAGATGACATCATATCATATACGGTAGAAGATGATGATGGAATGTTCGATTATGGAATACTCACTATTACTATTAACGGAGTTGATGACCCTCCGTTAGCTATTGATGATGTTAACAGTGTAACCGTTAATATTAACAATACAGCAACTGGAAACGTAATTGATGGTGATGGTGCTGGAGTAGGTCAAGATTTATTAGATCGACCTTTGTCTAGGTTAATTTGGGAGAATGAATTTATGAACGGTCAAGCCGTAGATGGTTTGTCAAGAACGGTAGATGGCATAATGTTAAGTTTTACAGAACTGGACCCAGATGGCATAGGAGATGCAAATAACTTAATTTCATTGAATACTGGTACAAATGGAGGACATACTGGATATTTGTTATTTAGTATAGATCCGCCATCTCAACCCGTTGCTGATACCGAGATCATTATTGGCTTTTCGGAACAAGTCTTTAATCTTGGTTTTTTAGTAACAGATATTGATTATTCACAAGGAAGCTTTTGGCAAGATCAAATGACAATTCAGGGTAGTTTGTCAGGTTCCCCTGTTTCTTATCAGTTTACTAGAACAGGGGGTATAGTGGAAACAGGTAGTGATACATTTTATGGTGTAGGAAATGCTGTGCCATCAGATGCCACAGGTAATATTAATGTAGCGTTTGATGGACCGATTGATCAATTAGTGTTGTCATACAATTACGGTCCGGATGCAACTGCAGCCGATCCAAGTGCACAAATAGCAGGTGTTTCGGACATTTTTTGGCAAGGAGATAATGGGGTAACGGTGATAACTATAAATGGTATTCCTGTTGTTGGTGCAACCACAGTAGCAACTACCTATGGTTTTATTACTGTTAATCCAGATGGTACATATACCTATACAGTAGATACCACAAACCCCGCCGTGGCTAATTTATTGGTAGGCCAAACTCTTACAGACACGATTCCTTATGAATTACGAGATGCACTTCTTAGTATTGATGATGCTAATCTTATAATAACGATTAATGGGTCTGCTGTAGATACTGATATGGATGGAGAACCGGATTGGACTGATTTAGATGATGATAATGACGGTATACTAGATGAAAATGAATGTTATGTAAGTACTGTACTTATAGGAAGTCCAGATGGAGTAGAAGACGGTAGTTTTGGAGTAGGGTATTGGGACACTGAATATTATAGTGGGCATTTTGCAATTACAGGTTCTACATTTGGAAATAGTAACCAAAACAGCACATTAAATGGTTCACCAGGTACTCCCACTTTTGTTGGGGAGGCTTATGTAGGTGGTAATTCTCTAAATTTTACGGAGTCAGGATCTTATGCAGAAACTTCATCAGGTGTTTTTGATACAAATACGAGTACAGGTTTAGTACCTCCTAGTTATGTAGGTACAAATATTGATGATGTAGGTTTTCAACCTTATTATCAAACAATATTTAAACGTGAAGCTGATATAGATGGGGTATTAACTTTTGGTAGTACTGGATTTAGTGTTGATGATGTATTTGAACTTTTTATTAATGGAACAAGACAAGTTTTTGCTGCTTTTTGTTGTGGAGCTACGAGTACCCCAAATGATTCGTTTAGTTTTCCAGTCACATCAGGGGATCAATTAGAAATCAGATATACCAATTTGGGTTTTGTTGGTAGTTTTCAGTTTAATTTGTTACTAACTCCATCCTGTAATATTGATATAGATGGAGATGGAGATCCTAATGGACAGGACTTGGATAGTGATAATGATGGTTGTGATGACGTGGTAGAATCCGGTGGTACGGATACAACTCCTGTAGATGGAGTATTAGACGGTACCGGTTTTGATGGAAATGGATTGGTAACCGGTGGTACTGGAGGTTATGATGGAATTACAGGAAATGAATATGTAGCTACGCAATTAACAGTGGGTACTCCACCTGCAAACGAAACCGTAAATGCAGGAGAGACTGCTACTTTTAGTGTTGTTGCTACCGCTCAATCAACTACTACATTCTCTAGTGGCACTCCAAATTATACAGTACCTCCCGCTACGGATGTATCAGGAGCTATTGTGTACCAATGGCAAAGAAACGGAGTAAATATTAATGGAACTACGGATGGTGGTGTATATAGTGGATTCAATGGAGCTACCCTAACAATCACAAATCCAACAACAGCTCTAGATGGGAATACGTATAACGTGATCGTTACACATCCTGCTAATGTATGTATTAATGAACAAAATAATGCTTCTTTAACGGTAAATCCGACCAGTGATTTGAGTTTGGTTAAGGGAGTTGATAATAGCACTCCAAATGTAGGAGAGGATGTTGTTTTCACCTTGACAGTTACTAATGACGGTCCTAATGATTTACCATTAGGTGCTACCGTAATAGATCAGTTACCAAGTGGGTATACTTATGTATCTGACAATGGATCCGGTGCGTATGTAAGTGGTACAGGCGTTTGGACCTTACCAGCGATTGCTAATGGATCAAGTGTTAGTTTAGAGATTACTGCCACAGTAAATGCGAGTGGTGATTATGGTAATACGGCTCAGGTTGCTACGAGTCCCAATAATGATCCAGACAGTACGCCTGGGAATGATATAGAATCAGAAGATGATCAGAACACGAATACGCCTACGGTAGGTCAGACCAGTGATTTGAGTTTGGTTAAGGGAGTTGATAATAGCACTCCAAATGTAGGAGAGGATGTTGTTTTCACCTTGACAGTTACTAATGACGGTCCTAATGATTTACCATTAGGGGCTACCGTAATAGATCAGTTACCGAGTGGATATACCTATGTATCTGACAATGGTTCCGGTGCGTATGTAAGTGGTACAGGCGTTTGGACCTTACCAGCGATTGCTAATGGATCAAGTGTTAGTTTAGAGATTACCGCTACGGTGAATGCGAGTGGTGATTATGGTAATACGGCTCAGGTTGCTACGAGTCCCAATAATGATCCAGACAGTACGCCTGGGAATGATATAGAATCAGAAGATGATCAGAACACGAATACGCCTACGGTAGGTCAGACCAGTGATTTGAGTTTGGTTAAGGGAGTTGATAATAGCACTCCAAATGTAGGAGAGGATGTTGTTTTCACCTTGACAGTTACTAATGACGGTCCTAATGATTTACCATTAGGTGCTACCGTAATAGATCAGTTACCAAGTGGATATACCTATGTATCTGACAATGGATCCGGTGCGTATGTAAGTGGTACAGGCGTTTGGACCTTACCAGCGATTGCTAATGGATCAAGTGTTAGTTTAGAGATTACCGCTACGGTGAATGCGAGTGGTGATTATGGTAATACGGCTCAGGTTGCTACGAGTCCCAATAATGATCCAGACAGTACGCCTGGGAATGATATAGAATCAGAAGATGATCAGAACACGAATACGCCTACGGTAGGTCAGACCAGTGATTTGAGTTTGGTTAAGGGAGTTGATAATAGCACTCCAAATGTAGGAGAGGATGTTGTTTTCACCTTGACAGTTACTAATGACGGTCCTAATGATTTACCATTAGGTGCTACCGTAATAGATCAGTTACCAAGTGGATATACCTATGTATCTGACAATGGATCCGGTGCGTATGTAAGTGGTACAGGCGTTTGGACCTTACCAGCGATTGCTAATGGATCAAGTGTTAGTTTAGAGATTACCGCTACGGTGAATGCGAGTGGTGATTATGGTAATACGGCTCAGGTTGCTACGAGTCCCAATAATGATCCAGACAGTACGCCTGGGAATGATATAGAATCAGAAGATGATCAGAACACGAATACGCCTACGGTAGGTCAGACCAGTGATTTGAGTTTGGTTAAGGGAGTTGATAATAGCACTCCAAATGTAGGAGAGGATGTTGTTTTCACCTTGACAGTTACTAATGACGGTCCTAATGATTTACCATTAGGTGCTACCGTAATAGATCAGTTACCAAGTGGATATACCTATGTATCTGACAATGGATCCGGTGCGTATGTAAGTGGTACAGGCGTTTGGACCTTACCAGCGATTGCTAATGGATCAAGTGTTAGTTTAGAGATTACCGCTACGGTGAATGCGAGTGGTGATTATGGTAATACGGCTCAGGTTGCTACGAGTCCCAATAATGATCCAGACAGTACGCCTGGGAATGATATAGAATCAGAAGATGATCAGAACACGAATACGCCTACGGTAGGTCAGACCAGTGATTTGAGTTTGGTTAAGGGAGTTGATAATAGCACTCCAAATGTAGGAGAGAATGTTGTTTTCACCTTGACAGTTACTAATGACGGTCCTAATGATTTACCATTAGGGGCTACCGTAATAGATCAGTTACCGAGTGGATATACCTATGTATCTGACAATGGTTCCGGTGCGTATGTAAGTGGTACAGGCGTTTGGACCTTACCAGCGATTGCTAATGGATCAAGTGTTAGTTTAGAGATTACCGCTACGGTAAATGCGAGTGGTGATTATGGTAATACGGCTCAGGTTGCTACGAGTCCCAATAATGATCCAGACAGTACGCCTGGGAATGATATAGAATCAGAAGATGATCAGAACACGAATACGCCTACGGTAGGTCAGACCAGTGATTTGAGTTTGGTTAAGGGAGTTGATAATAGCACTCCAAATGTAGGAGAGAATGTTGTTTTCACCTTGACAGTTACTAATGACGGTCCTAATGATTTACCATTAGGTGCTACCGTAATAGATCAGTTACCGAGTGGATACACCTATGGATCTGACAATGGATCCGGTGCGTATGTAAGTGGTACAGGCGTTTGGACCTTACCAGCGATTGCTAATGGATCAAGTGTTAGTTTAGAGATTACCGCTACGGTGAATGCGAGTGGTGATTATGGTAATACGGCTCAGGTTGCTACGAGTCCCAATAATGATCCAGACAGTACGCCTGGGAATGATATAGAATCAGAAGATGATCAGAACACGAATACGCCTACGGTAGGTCAGACCAGTGATTTGAGTTTGGTTAAGGGAGTTGATAATAGCACTCCAAATGTAGGAGAGGATGTTGTTTTCACCTTGACAGTTACTAATGACGGTCCTAATGATTTACCATTAGGTGCTACCGTAATAGATCAGTTACCAAGTGGATATACCTATGTATCTGACAATGGATCCGGTGCGTATGTAAGTGGTACAGGCGTTTGGACCTTACCAGCGATTGCTAATGGATCAAGTGTTAGTTTAGAGATTACCGCTACGGTGAATGCGAGTGGTGATTATGGTAATACGGCTCAGGTTGCTACGAGTCCCAATAATGATCCAGACAGTACGCCTGGGAATGATATAGAATCAGAAGATGATCAGAACACGAATACGCCTACGGTAGGTCAGACCAGTGATTTGAGTTTGGTTAAGGGAGTTGATAATAGCACTCCAAATGTAGGAGAGAATGTTGTTTTCACCTTGACAGTTACTAATGACGGTCCTAATGATTTACCATTAGGGGCTACCGTAATAGATCAGTTACCGAGTGGATATACCTATGTATCTGACAATGGTTCCGGTGCGTATGTAAGTGGTACAGGCGTTTGGACCTTACCAGCGATTGCTAATGGATCAAGTGTTAGTTTAGAGATTACCGCTACGGTAAATGCGAGTGGTGATTATGGTAATACGGCTCAGGTTGCTACGAGTCCCAATAATGATCCAGACAGTACGCCTGGGAATGATATAGAATCAGAAGATGATCAGAACACGAATACGCCTACGGTAGGTCAGACCAGTGATTTGAGTTTGGTTAAGGGAGTTGATAATAGCACTCCAAATGTAGGAGAGAATGTTGTTTTCACCTTGACAGTTACTAATGACGGTCCTAATGATTTACCATTAGGGGCTACCGTAATAGATCAGTTACCGAGTGGATATACCTATGTATCTGACAATGGTTCCGGTGCGTATGTAAGTGGTACAGGCGTTTGGACCTTACCAGCGATTGCTAATGGATCAAGTGTTAGTTTAGAGATTACCGCTACGGTAAATGCGAGTGGTGATTATGGTAATACGGCTCAGGTTGCTACGAGTCCCAATAATGATCCAGACAGTACGCCTGGGAATGATATAGAATCAGAAGATGATCAGAACACGAATACGCCTACGGTAGGTCAGACCAGTGATTTGAGTTTGGTTAAGGGAGTTGATAATAGCACTCCAAATGTAGGAGAGAATGTTGTTTTCACCTTGACAGTTACTAATGACGGTCCTAATGATTTACCATTAGGGGCTACTGTAATAGATCAGTTACCGAGTGGATATACCTATGTATCTGACAATGGATCCGGTGCGTATGTAAGTGGTACAGGCGTTTGGACCTTACCAGCGATTGCTAATGGATCAAGTGTTAGTTTAGAGATTACCGCTACGGTGAATGCGAGTGGTGATTATGGTAATACGGCTCAGGTTGCTACGAGTCCCAATAATGATCCAGACAGTACGCCTGGGAATGATATAGAATCAGAAGATGATCAGAACACGAATACGCCTACGGTAGGTCAGACCAGTGATTTGAGTTTGGTTAAGGGAGTTGATAATAGCACTCCAAATGTAGGAGAGGATGTTGTTTTCACCTTGACAGTTACTAATGACGGTCCTAATGATTTACCATTAGGTGCTACCGTAATAGATCAGTTACCAAGTGGATATACCTATGTATCTGACAATGGATCCGGTGCGTATGTAAGTGGTACAGGCGTTTGGACCTTACCAGCGATTGCTAATGGATCAAGTGTTAGTTTAGAGATTACCGCTACGGTGAATGCGAGTGGTGATTATGGTAATACGGCTCAGGTTGCTACGAGTCCCAATAATGATCCAGACAGTACGCCTGGGAATGATATAGAATCAGAAGATGATCAGAACACGAATACGCCTACGGTAGGTCAGACCAGTGATTTGAGTTTGGTTAAGGGAGTTGATAATAGCACTCCAAATGTAGGAGAGGATGTTGTTTTCACCTTGACAGTTACTAATGACGGTCCTAATGATTTACCATTAGGGGCTACCGTAATAGATCAGTTACCGAGTGGATATACCTATGTATCTGACAATGGTTCCGGTGCGTATGTAAGTGGTACAGGCGTTTGGACCTTACCAGCGATTGCTAATGGATCAAGTGTTAGTTTAGAGATTACCGCTACGGTGAATGCGAGTGGTGATTATGGTAATACGGCTCAGGTTGCTACGAGTCCCAATAATGATCCAGACAGTACGCCTGGGAATGATATAGAATCAGAAGATGATCAGAACACGAATACGCCTACGGTAGGTCAGACCAGTGATTTGAGTTTGGTTAAGGGAGTTGATAATAGCACTCCAAATGTAGGAGAGGATGTTGTTTTCACCTTGACAGTTACTAATGACGGTCCTAATGATTTACCATTAGGTGCTACCGTAATAGATCAGTTACCAAGTGGATATACCTATGTATCTGACAATGGATCCGGTGCGTATGTAAGTGGTACAGGCGTTTGGACCTTACCAGCGATTGCTAATGGATCAAGTGTTAGTTTAGAGATTACCGCTACGGTGAATGCGAGTGGTGATTATGGTAATACGGCTCAGGTTGCTACGAGTCCCAATAATGATCCAGACAGTACGCCTGGGAATGATATAGAATCAGAAGATGATCAGAACACGAATACGCCTACGGTAGGTCAGACCAGTGATTTGAGTTTGGTTAAGGGAGTTGATAATAGCACTCCAAATGTAGGAGAGAATGTTGTTTTCACCTTGACAGTTACTAATGACGGTCCTAATGATTTACCATTAGGGGCTACCGTAATAGATCAGTTACCGAGTGGATATACCTATGTATCTGACAATGGTTCCGGTGCGTATGTAAGTGGTACAGGCGTTTGGACCTTACCAGCGATTGCTAATGGATCAAGTGTTAGTTTAGAGATTACCGCTACGGTAAATGCGAGTGGTGATTATGGTAATACGGCTCAGGTTGCTACGAGTCCCAATAATGATCCAGACAGTACGCCTGGGAATGATATAGAATCAGAAGATGATCAGAACACGAATACGCCTACGGTAGGTCAGACCAGTGATTTGAGTTTGGTTAAGGGAGTTGATAATAGCACTCCAAATGTAGGAGAGAATGTTGTTTTCACCTTGACAGTTACTAATGACGGTCCTAATGATTTACCATTAGGGGCTACCGTAATAGATCAGTTACCAAGTGGATATACCTATGTATCTGACAATGGATCCGGTGCGTATGTAAGTGGTACAGGCGTTTGGACCTTACCAGCGATTGCTAATGGATCAAGTGTTAGTTTAGAGATTACCGCTACGGTGAATGCGAGTGGTGATTATGGTAATACGGCTCAGGTTGCTACGAGTCCCAATAATGATCCAGACAGTACGCCTGGGAATGATATAGAATCAGAAGATGATCAGAACACGAATACGCCTACGGTAGGTCAGACCAGTGATTTGAGTTTGGTTAAGGGAGTTGATAATAGCACTCCAAATGTAGGAGAGGATGTTGTTTTCACCTTGACAGTTACTAATGACGGTCCTAATGATTTACCATTAGGGGCTACCGTAATAGATCAGTTACCGAGTGGATATACCTATGTATCTGACAATGGTTCCGGTGCGTATGTAAGTGGTACAGGCGTTTGGACCTTACCAGCGATTGCTAATGGATCAAGTGTTAGTTTAGAGATTACCGCTACGGTGAATGCGAGTGGTGATTATGGTAATACGGCTCAGGTTGCTACGAGTCCCAATAATGATCCAGACAGTACGCCTGGGAATGATATAGAATCAGAAGATGATCAGAACACGAATACGCCTACGGTAGGTCAGACCAGTGATTTGAGTTTGGTTAAGGGAGTTGATAATAGCACTCCAAATGTAGGAGAGAATGTTGTTTTCACCTTGACAGTTACTAATGACGGTCCTAATGATTTACCATTAGGGGCTACCGTAATAGATCAGTTACCGAGTGGATATACCTATGTATCTGACAATGGTTCCGGTGCGTATGTAAGTGGTACAGGCGTTTGGACCTTACCAGCGATTGCTAATGGATCAAGTGTTAGTTTAGAGATTACCGCTACGGTAAATGCGAGTGGTGATTATGGTAATACGGCTCAGGTTGCTACGAGTCCCAATAATGATCCAGACAGTACGCCTGGGAATGATATAGAATCAGAAGATGATCAGAACACGAATACGCCTACGGTAGGTCAGACCAGTGATTTGAGTTTGGTTAAGGGAGTTGATAATAGCACTCCAAATGTAGGAGAGAATGTTGTTTTCACCTTGACAGTTACTAATGACGGTCCTAATGATTTACCATTAGGGGCTACCGTAATAGATCAGTTACCGAGTGGATATACCTATGTATCTGACAATGGTTCCGGTGCGTATGTAAGTGGTACAGGCGTTTGGACCTTACCAGCGATTGCTAATGGATCAAGTGTTAGTTTAGAGATTACCGCTACGGTAAATGCGAGTGGTGATTATGGTAATACGGCTCAGGTTGCTACGAGTCCCAATAATGATCCAGACAGTACGCCTGGGAATGATATAGAATCAGAAGATGATCAGAACACGAATACGCCTACGGTAGGTCAGACCAGTGATTTGAGTTTGGTTAAGGGAGTTGATAATAGCACTCCAAATGTAGGAGAGAATGTTGTTTTCACCTTGACAGTTACTAATGACGGTCCTAATGATTTACCATTAGGGGCTACTGTAATAGATCAGTTACCGAGTGGATATACCTATGTATCTGACAATGGATCCGGTGCGTATGTAAGTGGTACAGGCGTTTGGACCTTACCAGCGATTGCTAATGGATCAAGTGTTAGTTTAGAGATTACCGCTACGGTGAATGCGAGTGGTGATTATGGTAATACGGCTCAGGTTGCTACGAGTCCCAATAATGATCCAGACAGTACGCCTGGGAATGATATAGAATCAGAAGATGATCAGAACACGAATACGCCTACGGTAGGTCAGACCAGTGATTTGAGTTTGGTTAAGGGAGTTGATAATAGCACTCCAAATGTAGGAGAGGATGTTGTTTTCACCTTGACAGTTACTAATGACGGTCCTAATGATTTACCATTAGGTGCTACCGTAATAGATCAGTTACCAAGTGGATATACCTATGTATCTGACAATGGATCCGGTGCGTATGTAAGTGGTACAGGCGTTTGGACCTTACCAGCGATTGCTAATGGATCAAGTGTTAGTTTAGAGATTACCGCTACGGTGAATGCGAGTGGTGATTATGGTAATACGGCTCAGGTTGCTACGAGTCCCAATAATGATCCAGACAGTACGCCTGGGAATGATATAGAATCAGAAGATGATCAGAACACGAATACGCCTACGGTAGGTCAGACCAGTGATTTGAGTTTGGTTAAGGGAGTTGATAATAGCACTCCAAATGTAGGAGAGGATGTTGTTTTCACCTTGACAGTTACTAATGACGGTCCTAATGATTTACCATTAGGGGCTACCGTAATAGATCAGTTACCGAGTGGATATACCTATGTATCTGACAATGGTTCCGGTGCGTATGTAAGTGGTACAGGCGTTTGGACCTTACCAGCGATTGCTAATGGATCAAGTGTTAGTTTAGAGATTACCGCTACGGTGAATGCGAGTGGTGATTATGGTAATACGGCTCAGGTTGCTACGAGTCCCAATAATGATCCAGACAGTACGCCTGGGAATGATATAGAATCAGAAGATGATCAGAACACGAATACGCCTACGGTAGGTCAGACCAGTGATTTGAGTTTGGTTAAGGGAGTTGATAATAGCACTCCAAATGTAGGAGAGGATGTTGTTTTCACCTTGACAGTTACTAATGACGGTCCTAATGATTTACCATTAGGTGCTACCGTAATAGATCAGTTACCAAGTGGATATACCTATGTATCTGACAATGGATCCGGTGCGTATGTAAGTGGTACAGGCGTTTGGACCTTACCAGCGATTGCTAATGGATCAAGTGTTAGTTTAGAGATTACCGCTACGGTGAATGCGAGTGGTGATTATGGTAATACGGCTCAGGTTGCTACGAGTCCCAATAATGATCCAGACAGTACGCCTGGGAATGATATAGAATCAGAAGATGATCAGAACACGAATACGCCTACGGTAGGTCAGACCAGTGATTTGAGTTTGGTTAAGGGAGTTGATAATAGCACTCCAAATGTAGGAGAGAATGTTGTTTTCACCTTGACAGTTACTAATGACGGTCCTAATGATTTACCATTAGGGGCTACCGTAATAGATCAGTTACCGAGTGGATATACCTATGTATCTGACAATGGTTCCGGTGCGTATGTAAGTGGTACAGGCGTTTGGACCTTACCAGCGATTGCTAATGGATCAAGTGTTAGTTTAGAGATTACCGCTACGGTAAATGCGAGTGGTGATTATGGTAATACGGCTCAGGTTGCTACGAGTCCCAATAATGATCCAGACAGTACGCCTGGGAATGATATAGAATCAGAAGATGATCAGAACACGAATACGCCTACGGTAGGTCAGACCAGTGATTTGAGTTTGGTTAAGGGAGTTGATAATAGCACTCCAAATGTAGGAGAGAATGTTGTTTTCACCTTGACAGTTACTAATGACGGTCCTAATGATTTACCATTAGGGGCTACCGTAATAGATCAGTTACCAAGTGGATATACCTATGTATCTGACAATGGATCCGGTGCGTATGTAAGTGGTACAGGCGTTTGGACCTTACCAGCGATTGCTAATGGATCAAGTGTTAGTTTAGAGATTACCGCTACGGTGAATGCGAGTGGTGATTATGGTAATACGGCTCAGGTTGCTACGAGTCCCAATAATGATCCAGACAGTACGCCTGGGAATGATATAGAATCAGAAGATGATCAGAACACGAATACGCCTACGGTAGGTCAGACCAGTGATTTGAGTTTGGTTAAGGGAGTTGATAATAGCACTCCAAATGTAGGAGAGGATGTTGTTTTCACCTTGACAGTTACTAATGACGGTCCTAATGATTTACCATTAGGGGCTACCGTAATAGATCAGTTACCGAGTGGATATACCTATGTATCTGACAATGGTTCCGGTGCGTATGTAAGTGGTACAGGCGTTTGGACCTTACCAGCGATTGCTAATGGATCAAGTGTTAGTTTAGAGATTACCGCTACGGTGAATGCGAGTGGTGATTATGGTAATACGGCTCAGGTTGCTACGAGTCCCAATAATGATCCAGACAGTACGCCTGGGAATGATATAGAATCAGAAGATGATCAGAACACGAATACGCCTACGGTAGGTCAGACCAGTGATTTGAGTTTGGTTAAGGGAGTTGATAATAGCACTCCAAATGTAGGAGAGGATGTTGTTTTCACCTTGACAGTTACTAATGACGGTCCTAATGATTTACCATTAGGTGCTACCGTAATAGATCAGTTACCAAGTGGATATACCTATGTATCTGACAATGGATCCGGTGCGTATGTAAGTGGTACAGGCGTTTGGACCTTACCAGCGATTGCTAATGGATCAAGTGTTAGTTTAGAGATTACCGCTACGGTGAATGCGAGTGGTGATTATGGTAATACGGCTCAGGTTGCTACGAGTCCCAATAATGATCCAGACAGTACGCCTGGGAATGATATAGAATCAGAAGATGATCAGAACACGAATACGCCTACGGTAGGTCAGACCAGTGATTTGAGTTTGGTTAAGGGAGTTGATAATAGCACTCCAAATGTAGGAGAGGATGTTGTTTTCACCTTGACAGTTACTAATGACGGTCCTAATGATTTACCATTAGGGGCTACCGTAATAGATCAGTTACCGAGTGGATATACCTATGTATCTGACAATGGATCCGGTGCGTATGTAAGTGGTACAGGCGTTTGGACCTTACCAGCGATTGCTAATGGATCAAGTGTTAGTTTAGAGATTACCGCTACGGTGAATGCGAGTGGTGATTATGGTAATACGGCTCAGGTTGCTACGAGTCCCAATAATGATCCAGACAGTACGCCTGGGAATGATATAGAATCAGAAGATGATCAGAACACGAATACGCCTACGGTAGGTCAGACCAGTGATTTGAGTTTGGTTAAGGGAGTTGATAATAGCACTCCAAATGTAGGAGAGGATGTTGTTTTCACCTTGACAGTTACTAATGACGGTCCTAATGATTTACCATTAGGTGCTACCGTAATAGATCAGTTACCAAGTGGATATACCTATGTATCTGACAATGGATCCGGTGCGTATGTAAGTGGTACAGGCGTTTGGACCTTACCAGCGATTGCTAATGGATCAAGTGTTAGTTTAGAGATTACCGCTACGGTGAATGCGAGTGGTGATTATGGTAATACGGCTCAGGTTGCTACGAGTCCCAATAATGATCCAGACAGTACGCCTGGGAATGATATAGAATCAGAAGATGATCAGAACACGAATACGCCTACGGTAGGTCAGACCAGTGATTTGAGTTTGGTTAAGGGAGTTGATAATAGCACTCCAAATGTAGGAGAGAATGTTGTTTTCACCTTGACAGTTACTAATGACGGTCCTAATGATTTACCATTAGGGGCTACCGTAATAGATCAGTTACCGAGTGGATATACCTATGTATCTGACAATGGATCCGGTGCGTATGTAAGTGGTACAGGCGTTTGGACCTTACCAGCGATTGCTAATGGATCAAGTGTTAGTTTAGAGATTACCGCTACGGTAAATGCGAGTGGTGATTATGGTAATACGGCTCAGGTTGCTACGAGTCCCAATAATGATCCAGACAGTACGCCTGGGAATGATATAGAATCAGAAGATGATCAGAACACGAATACGCCTACGGTAGGTCAGACCAGTGATTTGAGTTTGGTTAAGGGAGTTGATAATAGCACTCCAAATGTAGGAGAGGATGTTGTTTTCACCTTGACAGTTACTAATGACGGTCCTAATGATTTACCATTAGGGGCTACCGTAATAGATCAGTTACCGAGTGGATATACCTATGTATCTGACAATGGATCCGGTGCGTATGTAAGTGGTACAGGCGTTTGGACCTTACCAGCGATTGCTAATGGATCAAGTGTTAGTTTAGAGATTACCGCTACGGTGAATGCGAGTGGTGATTATGGTAATACGGCTCAGGTTGCTACGAGTCCCAATAATGATCCAGACAGTACGCCTGGGAATGATATAGAATCAGAAGATGATCAGAACACGAATACGCCTACGGTAGGTCAGACCAGTGATTTGAGTTTGGTTAAGGGAGTTGATAATAGCACTCCAAATGTAGGAGAGGATGTTGTTTTCACCTTGACAGTTACTAATGACGGTCCTAATGATTTACCATTAGGTGCTACCGTAATAGATCAGTTACCGAGTGGATATACCTATGTATTTGACAATGGATCCGGTGCGTATGTAAGTGGTACAGGCGTTTGGACCTTACCAGCGATTGCTAATGGATCAAGTGTTAGTTTAGAGATTACCGCTACGGTGAATGCGAGTGGTGATTATGGTAATACGGCTCAGGTTGCTACGAGTCCCAATAATGATCCAGACAGTACGCCTGGGAATGATATAGAATCAGAAGATGATCAGAACACGAATACGCCTACGGTAGGTCAGACCAGTGATTTGAGTTTGGTTAAGGGAGTTGATAATAGCACTCCAAATGTAGGAGAGAATGTTGTTTTCACCTTGACAGTTACTAATGACGGTCCTAATGATTTACCATTAGGTGCTACCGTAATAGATCAGTTACCGAGTGGATATACCTATGTATCTGACAATGGTTCCGGTGCGTATGTAAGTGGTACAGGCGTTTGGACCTTACCAGCGATTGCTAATGGATCAAGTGTTAGTTTAGAGATTACCGCTACGGTGAATGCGAGTGGTGATTATGGTAATACGGCTCAGGTTGCTACGAGTCCCAATAATGATCCAGACAGTACGCCTGGGAATGATATAGAATCAGAAGATGATCAGAACACGAATACGCCTACGGTAGGTCAGACCAGTGATTTGAGTTTGGTTAAGGGAGTTGATAATAGCACTCCAAATGTAGGAGAGAATGTTGTTTTCACCTTGACAGTTACTAATGACGGTCCTAATGATTTACCATTAGGTGCTACCGTAATAGATCAGTTACCAAGTGGATATACCTATGTATCTGACAATGGATCCGGTGCGTATGTAAGTGGTACAGGCGTTTGGACCTTACCAGCGATTGCTAATGGATCAAGTGTTAGTTTAGAGATTACCGCTACGGTGAATGCGAGTGGTGATTATGGTAATACGGCTCAGGTTGCTACGAGTCCCAATAATGATCCAGACAGTACGCCTGGGAATGATATAGAATCAGAAGATGATCAGAACACGAATACGCCTACGGTAGGTCAGACCAGTGATTTGAGTTTGGTTAAGGGAGTTGATAATAGCACTCCAAATGTAGGAGAGGATGTTGTTTTCACCTTGACAGTTACTAATGACGGTCCTAATGATTTACCATTAGGTGCTACCGTAATAGATCAGTTACCAAGTGGATATACCTATGTATCTGACAATGGATCCGGTGCGTATGTAAGTGGTACAGGCGTTTGGACCTTACCAGCGATTGCTAATGGATCAAGTGTTAGTTTAGAGATTACCGCTACGGTAAATGCGAGTGGTGATTATGGTAATACGGCTCAGGTTGCTACGAGTCCCAATAATGATCCAGACAGTACGCCTGGGAATGATATAGAATCAGAAGATGATCAGAACACGAATACGCCTACGGTAGGTCAGACCAGTGATTTGAGTTTGGTTAAGGGAGTTGATAATAGCACTCCAAATGTAGGAGAGGATGTTGTTTTCACCTTGACAGTTACTAATGACGGCCCTAATGATTTACCATTAGGGGCTACCGTAATAGATCAGTTACCGAGTGGATATACCTATGTATCTGACAATGGATCCGGTGCGTATGTAAGTGGTACAGGCGTTTGGACCTTACCAGCGATTGCTAATGGATCAAGTGTTAGTTTAGAGATTACCGCTACGGTAAATGCGAGTGGTGATTATGGTAATACGGCTCAGGTTGCTACGAGTCCCAATAATGATCCAGACAGTACGCCTGGGAATGATATAGAATCAGAAGATGATCAGAACACGAATACGCCTACGGTAGGTCAGACCAGTGATTTGAGTTTGGTTAAGGGAGTTGATAATAGCACTCCAAATGTAGGAGAGAATGTTGTTTTCACCTTGACAGTTACTAATGACGGTCCTAATGATTTACCATTAGGGGCTACCGTAATAGATCAGTTACCGAGTGGATATACCTATGTATCTGACAATGGATCCGGTGCGTATGTAAGTGGTACAGGCGTTTGGACCTTACCAGCGATTGCTAATGGATCAAGTGTTAGTTTAGAGATTACCGCTACGGTGAATGCGAGTGGTGATTATGGTAATACGGCTCAGGTTGCTACGAGTCCCAATAATGATCCAGACAGTACGCCTGGGAATGATATAGAATCAGAAGATGATCAGAACACGAATACGCCTACGGTAGGTCAGACCAGTGATTTGAGTTTGGTTAAGGGAGTTGATAATAGCACTCCAAATGTAGGAGAGAATGTTGTTTTCACCTTGACAGTTACTAATGACGGTCCTAATGATTTACCATTAGGTGCTACCGTAATAGATCAGTTACCAAGTGGATATACCTATGTATCTGACAATGGATCCGGTGCGTATGTAAGTGGTACAGGCGTTTGGACCTTACCAGCGATTGCTAATGGATCAAGTGTTAGTTTAGAGATTACCGCTACGGTGAATGCGAGTGGTGATTATGGTAATACGGCTCAGGTTGCTACGAGTCCCAATAATGATCCAGACAGTACGCCTGGGAATGATATAGAATCAGAAGATGATCAGAACACGAATACGCCTACGGTAGGTCAGACCAGTGATTTGAGTTTGGTTAAGGGAGTTGATAATAGCACTCCAAATGTAGGAGAGAATGTTGTTTTCACCTTGACAGTTACTAATGACGGTCCTAATGATTTACCATTAGGGGCTACCGTAATAGATCAGTTACCGAGTGGATATACCTATGTATCTGACAATGGATCCGGTGCGTATGTAAGTGGTACAGGCGTTTGGACCTTACCAGCGATTGCTAATGGATCAAGTGTTAGTTTAGAGATTACCGCTACGGTGAATGCGAGTGGTGATTATGGTAATACGGCTCAGGTTGCTACGAGTCCCAATAATGATCCAGACAGTACGCCTGGGAATGATATAGAATCAGAAGATGATCAGAACACGAATACGCCTACGGTAGGTCAGACCAGTGATTTGAGTTTGGTTAAGGGAGTTGATAATAGCACTCCAAATGTAGGAGAGGATGTTGTTTTCACCTTGACAGTTACTAATGACGGTCCTAATGATTTACCATTAGGTGCTACCGTAATAGATCAGTTACCAAGTGGATATACCTATGTATCTGACAATGGATCCGGTGCGTATGTAAGTGGTACAGGCGTTTGGACCTTACCAGCGATTGCTAATGGATCAAGTGTTAGTTTAGAGATTACCGCTACGGTGAATGCGAGTGGTGATTATGGTAATACGGCTCAGGTTGCTACGAGTCCCAATAATGATCCAGACAGTACGCCTGGGAATGATATAGAATCAGAAGATGATCAGAACACGAATACGCCTACGGTAGGTCAGACCAGTGATTTGAGTTTGGTTAAGGGAGTTGATAATAGCACTCCAAATGTAGGAGAGGATGTTGTTTTCACCTTGACAGTTACTAATGACGGTCCTAATGATTTACCATTAGGGGCTACCGTAATAGATCAGTTACCGAGTGGATATACCTATGTATCTGACAATGGATCCGGTGCGTATGTAAGTGGTACAGGCGTTTGGACCTTACCAGCGATTGCTAATGGATCAAGTGTTAGTTTAGAGATTACCGCTACGGTGAATGCGAGTGGTGATTATGGTAATACGGCTCAGGTTGCTACGAGTCCCAATAATGATCCAGACAGTACGCCTGGGAATGATATAGAATCAGAAGATGATCAGAACACGAATACGCCTACGGTAGGTCAGACCAGTGATTTGAGTTTGGTTAAGGGAGTTGATAATAGCACTCCAAATGTAGGAGAGGATGTTGTTTTCACCTTGACAGTTACTAATGACGGTCCTAATGATTTACCATTAGGTGCTACCGTAATAGATCAGTTACCAAGTGGATATACCTATGTATCTGACAATGGATCCGGTGCGTATGTAAGTGGTACAGGCGTTTGGACCTTACCAGCGATTGCTAATGGATCAAGTGTTAGTTTAGAGATTACCGCTACGGTAAATGCGAGTGGTGATTATGGTAATACGGCTCAGGTTGCTACGAGTCCCAATAATGATCCAGACAGTACGCCTGGGAATGATATAGAATCAGAAGATGATCAGAACACGAATACGCCTACGGTAGGTCAGACCAGTGATTTGAGTTTGGTTAAGGGAGTTGATAATAGCACTCCAAATGTAGGAGAGAATGTTGTTTTCACCTTGACAGTTACTAATGACGGTCCTAATGATTTACCATTAGGGGCTACCGTAATAGATCAGTTACCGAGTGGATATACCTATGTATCTGACAATGGATCCGGTGCGTATGTAAGTGGTACAGGCGTTTGGACCTTACCAGCGATTGCTAATGGATCAAGTGTTAGTTTAGAGATTACCGCTACGGTGAATGCGAGTGGTGATTATGGTAATACGGCTCAGGTTGCTACGAGTCCCAATAATGATCCAGACAGTACGCCTGGGAATGATATAGAATCAGAAGATGATCAGAACACGAATACGCCTACGGTAGGTCAGACCAGTGATTTGAGTTTGGTTAAGGGAGTTGATAATAGCACTCCAAATGTAGGAGAGAATGTTGTTTTCACCTTGACAGTTACTAATGACGGTCCTAATGATTTACCATTAGGGGCTACCGTAATAGATCAGTTACCGAGTGGATATACCTATGTATCTGACAATGGATCCGGTGCGTATGTAAGTGGTACAGGCGTTTGGACCTTACCAGCGATTGCTAATGGATCAAGTGTTAGTTTAGAGATTACCGCTACGGTAAATGCGAGTGGTGATTATGGTAATACGGCTCAGGTTGCTACGAGTCCCAATAATGATCCAGACAGTACGCCTGGGAATGATATAGAATCAGAAGATGATCAGAACACGAATACGCCTACGGTAGGTCAGACCAGTGATTTGAGTTTGGTTAAGGGAGTTGATAATAGCACTCCAAATGTAGGAGAGGATGTTGTTTTCACCTTGACAGTTACTAATGACGGTCCTAATGATTTACCATTAGGGGCTACCGTAATAGATCAGTTACCGAGTGGATATACCTATGTATCTGACAATGGATCCGGTGCGTATGTAAGTGGTACAGGCGTTTGGACCTTACCAGCGATTGCTAATGGATCAAGTGTTAGTTTAGAGATTACCGCTACGGTGAATGCGAGTGGTGATTATGGTAATACGGCTCAGGTTGCTACGAGTCCCAATAATGATCCAGACAGTACGCCTGGGAATGATATAGAATCAGAAGATGATCAGAACACGAATACGCCTACGGTAGGTCAGACCAGTGATTTGAGTTTAGCTAAAAGCGCAGTATTGACGATAGATGCAGATACCAACACGGTGATTAGTGTTGGAGATACAGTAACTTTTAGTATTACAATTAGTAATGATGGTCCAAATGATGCTACAGGTGTTGGTGTTGGAGATATTATTCCTGATGGATATACTACAATTGGTAGTATTAGTAATGGGGGAACTCTTAGTGGAGGTGTTATTAGTTGGAGTAGTTTAGATGTAATAATAACAACTCCATTAGTGTTGACCTATACGGCGGTAATAACCGATACGGGTAACTATACTAATTTTGCTGAGATTACAGCAAGTGATAATGTTGACCCAGATAGTACGCCAGATAACACTCCAGATGCTGATACACCAGTAGAGGATGATGAGACAAACTATACTATACCAGTTCCTGAATTAACATTAGTTAAAACAGGGATAACTAGCGGATCTAATGTTGGTGATATTATCACATATACGTTTACAGTAACAAATACCGGAAATGTAGTGGTAAGTAACATTGTGATAGACGATATGTTAACAGGAAGTATTAGTTTGGCTGTAACACCATCTACTTTGGCTCCAGGAGAGCAAGGTCTAGCAACAGCAGAATATGCAATATCTCAAGCGGATATTAATAACGGAGAAGTTATAAATAGTGCGACGGTAATGGGTGAAGATCCGAATGGAGATATTGTGATAGATGTATCTGATAATGGAGATGAAACTGTGGATGATAATGGAGACAATGATCCTACAAATGATGAGACAATTACAGATATAGAACAGCTACCTAATTTAGCTTTAACTAAGACAGGTATTTACGTAGATGTTAATGGAGATGACCTGCCTAATGTAGGTGATGAGATTCAATATACATTTACAGTAGAGAATACGGGGAATGTTGATATAACCAATATTGTTCTTACCGATCCATTAACAGGTATTGTTGTAACAGGCGGTCCAATAGACTTAGCAGCTGGTGAGATAGATATGACAACATTTACTGCAACGTATGTATTAACAGCAGAGGATGTTCTTTTAGGAGAGGTATTAAATCAAGCTACAGTGACTGGTCAAGATCCGAATGGAGATGATGTTATTGATCTTTCTGATGATCCTACAGACACAACAGATGTAGATCTAGATAATGATGGTGATGCAGAAGATGAAACAGTAATTGAAATCCTTTCTGATGATCCAATTACAATATATACTGGAATTACTCCTAATGGTGATGGAATTAACGATGATTTCAGGATTATAGGGCTAAGAAACTTTCCAAATAATACATTGAGAATCTATAACAGATGGGGAGTTCAGGTATTTGAAGAAGATGGTTATGAACAGCCAGGCGTAGAATTGTTTAAGGGAATAAGTAATGGAAGAGTTACAATTTCACAGAATAATAAATTACCTGTAGGGACATATTATTATGTATTGGAATATGTCACAGATACAGGACGAACAATGAATAAGGCTGGTTTTCTATATATCAATATGTAAACAATATTTATAACAGAAATTTACAGTGAAAACCTGTAAGATTATACTTGAATTTTTTAAATAAAAGTTAATGAGAAAAAAATATATACTAATTGTTATGGTTCTTTTAGGTTTCGTCCTACAACAAAGTAGTTGGGCTCAGCAAGACGCTCAGTATACTCAGTATATGTATAACACAATTAGTGTAAATCCTGCTTACGCAGGTAGTCGAGGAGTTATGAGTATAATGGGCTTACACCGAAGTCAATGGGTAGGGCTTGACGGAGCTCCACGTACTCAAACGTTAACTCTAAATACACCCATAGGAGATAATAATCGAGTTGGATTAGGATTATCAATTGTAAATGATGAAATCGGACCCACTGATGAAACATATTTTGATATTGATTTTTCTTATACAATTCCTACTTCGGATACTGGAAAATTAAGTTTTGGATTAAAAGCAGGTGGACATTTATTGAATGTAGATTTTGATCGATTGTCACAGTTTGAAACAGGGGATCCTCTTTTTGGTAATGGAAATATCGATAATAAATTTAGTCCCAATGTAGGTGTTGGGTTTTATTATCATACAGATAAATTTTATGTAGGGTTGAGTGCCCCAAATTTATTAGAAACAGACCATTTTGATGAAGGAGCAGAGATAGATGATAATGGTAATTCATCATTTATAGCAGAAGAACGGGTCAATTATTATTTAATAGCAGGACATGTTTTTGATCTTAGTGATACTGTAAAATTTAAACCAGCTGTACTAAGTAAATTAGTATTTGGAGCTCCGCTACAGGTAGATGTTTCTGCTAATTTCTTATTGTATGATAAATTAACGTTGGGAGTTGGATATAGATGGAGTGCTGCATTTAGCGCGATGGCTGGGTTCCAGGTGTCAGACTCTTTAATGATTGGTTTTGCTTATGACAAAGAGACTACAGAATTAGGGAGAACACAATTTAATGATGGTAGTTATGAAGTTATGTTACGTTTTGAACTATTTAGAAAATATAATAGAATGCTAACACCTAGATTCTTTTAGAAAAATGATTATGAACTTTATGAAATATATTATTTCTACATTTTTAATTTTTATGTTTTCGTGTGTTTTGATTGCACAAGAAAAAAGACTCTTGAGAGCGGATGAAAACTTTAATAGATATGCGTTTGTAGATGCTCGTAAAATTTATTTGGATGTAGCAGAAAAAGGATATACTTCTGCTGACTTATTAAAAAAGCTTGGAGATTCTTATTACTTTAATGGACAACTGGAAAAATCTGTCGTATGGTATGAGAAATTGATAAATGAGTATCCCGATGATTTAGATACAGAATACCTGTTTAGATATTCACAAAGTTTAAAAAGTATCAAAAAGTATGACGAAGCTGATAAGATTATGGAAACGTTTTATAACATAACCAATACGGATCAACGAGCGGTGTATTTCGTAAGTACTCGTGACTATCTTAGGTTTATTGAAATGCAATCTGGTAAGTTTACACTGAAAAAAATAAGTATTAATTCTACCTTTTCAGATTATGCGCCTAGTTTTGATAATCTTGGAAATCTTGTTTTTGCTTCTTCAAGAGGAAACCGTAGTTCTATGTCAAAAGTTATTCACGAATGGAATGAAATGCCTTTTTTAGACCTTTATAAGTCTGATATCGAAACTGATAAAAATGTATTAGGACCAGTTAAAAAAATAAAAGGTAAGATAAATACTAAGTTTCACGAATCCTCCACTTCTTTTAGTTCTGATGGGCAAATAGTGTATTTTACAAGAAATAATTTTACAAAAAAGAAACTTAAATCAGATGCTAATGGAACTATTCTTTTAAAGTTATATCGAGCAAGGTTAGAAGGTAGTAAGTGGGTTGATATAGAAGAGTTGCCATTTAATAGTGAAGAGTATTCCGTGGCTCATCCAGCATTAACCGCAGATGGTAAATATTTATATTTTGCTAGTGATATGCCTGGTACTAGAGGGTTGTCGGATTTGTATAAAGTAGAAGTGTTTCCGGATGGTAATTTTGGTGATCCTATCAATCTTGGAGATAAAATAAATACAGAGGGAAGAGAAACTTTTCCATATATAAGTGATTCCGGAAGACTTTATTTTGCGAGTGATGGACACGTTGGGCTAGGTGGATTAGATATATTCGTAACAGTTCCAGAAGAAGGTGCTTTTTCTATACCATACAATATAGGAAGACCTGTAAATAGTTCGGAAGATGATTTTAGTTTTGTATTAAATGAAGAAACTAAAATAGGTTATTTTTCTAGTAATAGACAAGGAGGTAAAGGAAATGATGATATTTATAGTTTTAAACAAATAGATGAATTAATAACTTCCTGTAGGCAATATGTTTCTGGAGTAGTAACAGAGGATTCTACGGGTGAGATATTAGCCAATTCCGATGTAATCTTATTGGATGGTGATGGTAACGAAATCAATAAAACGATAAGTGATGATAATGGAGTCTATTCTTTTGAAGTAAAATGTGAGAAATCCTATATTATTAGAGCGCTTAAAGATGGGTATAACCCTTCAGAAGAAATGTTGTTGACCAATACAGCCTTAGAATATACCCACAAAGTACCGTTACAATTATCTAAAGGAGGTCTTAATAATAAAGAGGTACTTCCTGGAGATGATTTAGCAAAAGTATTAGGTCTTCAAATTATTTACTTTGATTTAGATAAGTCTTTTATAAGACCAGATGCAGAAATAGAATTACAAAAGATAATAGCTGCGATGAAAGAATATCCAACGATAAAAATTGATGTTCGTTCTCATACAGATAGTCGTGCCCCAGATGATTATAATTTGGCTTTGAGTGAACGCCGTGCAAGAAGTACAATCAACTATATTGTGGGAAAAGGAGGGATTGATAAGTCCAGGCTCTCAGGAAGAGGTTATGGAGAATCTTCCTTAGTGAATCAATGTAAAAATGATGTAAACTGTAATGAACAAGAACATCAAAAAAATAGAAGAAGTGAGTTTATTTTGTTAGAATAATGTGTAATAAAACTTTATATGGTCAATAAGTTTATTAGGATACTAAAGAAAATATCATAGAAAAATGAAGTAATAATAATAGAATATGATTTGTTAATAGGAGCTGATTTAATTTCGGAAATGAAAGTGTTTTTTATTTTTATATGACGATGGGAATAAAAACGTTAAGCAACAAATTCTTACAATAATTTTCGATCTTATTTTGGTATAGACCTCTCTAATCGTATGGGTAACGAAAGAGAGGTCTTCCTTATTATAAGAGATTTCATTGTATATTTTTTCGAGAGATTATTTATTATAAATGTTTTTGTTATTTATAAGTTTGCTTGCTAGAGAAACTTCATATTCTTAATAGTATCAAAATCACTTTTTTCCTTTCTAAATAACCAATGTTTCCTATTTTAGCAGTCTATGATAGATCATAAACTATTAGAGTATTTAGAATCTTTTCTCACTCCAAGAAGACAGGGTTTGTATAAAAAAGTAATTGAGCAGCGTACCAATTACTTTACGGTGGCGGTAGAAGATGTGTATCAATTACATAATACTAGCGCAGTCATAAGAAGTTGTGATATTTTTGGTATTCAGAATGTACATGTAATAGAAGAAATTAATGCGAAGCGTATTGATCGAGAAATAGCTATGGGAGCTCAGAAATGGGTTGATATTAATAGATATACAACCACCAAAGAATGTATTACTTCTCTGAAAAATAAAGGATATCAGATAGTAGCGACTACACCACATGATAATTCGGTAGAGCTAAAGGATTTTGATATCAGTAAACCTTCAGCGTTTTTCTTTGGTCAAGAGCTGCAAGGATTAAGTGATACTGTGCTGGGCGCGGCGGATACAAAATTACATATCCCAATGGTTGGATTTACAGAAAGTCTTAATATTTCTGTTTCTGCAGCTATTATTTTACAGCATATTACCTCTTTACTCAGAAATTCAGATATTGACTGGCGGTTATCCGAAGAGGAGAAACTAGAAAAAAGATTAGATTGGTCTAAAAAAGTTATTAAAAGTCATGAAAAAATCATAGCGAGATATAAAGAAGAGAATAAATGACAAATACTAAATAACCAATTACGAATTACGAATAATGAGCTACAAATTCTAATCGACAATGTTCTTTTTTAATTGTAATTTGCTTATAAATAAAGGTTTACACGTAAAAGGTTAATGTGCTTAAATCAAAGGTTTTAAAAATTAATTTCCTATATTTGATAAGGACTAAACGTTTTAACTCCCTAAAAACACCTTTGTCATGAGCAAAAAACAGTCACCTACCAACAAAGTAAAAATGCTTTTAAAGCAAGTAAAAACAGGCTTTAAATCAAACAAAACAGTAATCAATTATCCATCAGAAGTAGTTCACGATATCTTTCATAAAAGAACAAGTACTTCTTAGTTTTAAATTTTATAGTTTTTACACTATTTTTTAAAAAAGAGGTCATATTTTCTTAAGAACTAGATGATCTCTGTTGTCTAATTATTAGGTTATCCTACTCATTTCCTGTTTAAGAATATGTTTTGGGTAAAGTAATTGTTGTAATCATAATTTTCTTTTACTTCTATAACTCTAGAAAAGTTATTATAACTAGGATCTGTTACTCTTAATTCCCAGAATCCTTTTGGTAATTGTAAAGTATACAGTCCATTTTCTGATAGTGTAGAAAAATGCCTGATCCCATCCTGAAAGACCTCAACCGATATAGGGTTCTGAATTTGCTGAAAAGTACTATTGTCCATAATTCGACCTTTTACATTGTAAAAACTCTGCAGTACTGGTTCTCTTTTTGATGTTTTGGAACCATTCCAGTTATACCAGCGAGTAGCATTATTCCAAATCCAGTTTCCAGTGAAAACGTTGTTGTAATTCTGATCGTTCATTTCAAAACGAATAATACCCTTTCTGTTCAATTGGTAGTTTTCGAAAGTACCTTCAAAGTATTCCTTACTATTTATATAATGACGATATCCATAAATTACTCCAATATTATCATAGTCTCCATAAATTAGTTCTCCACGTTCTACCAGTCTCAAAGCACCATATGTTGAGTTCCAGGTTCCTGTCCAGTCAATATTAGAGTGGAGACTACCTTTTTGTGATAAGGATGCATCTTCAAGAAATAATTCATCATCATCGTTTGAACAGTTAAAGAAGATTAGCGAAATAAAGAATAAGCCGAATAGTTTTAATGTTTTCATTTTATGAATGTTAATTAAGTTGTATCCATTAGTGTGTTAGGATTTTTTAGGTTAACATATACGCTAAATTTTTTGCTATATTGTAACTAATTCACAACGATTTTGTATAATTTAAATGAATAAATATGATTACTTGGTTTGAAATTCCTGTTATAAATATGGATCGCGCTAAAGCTTTTTATGAAAAGGTTTTTGATATAGAAATTGGTGTTCACAAAATGGATGGATTACAAATGGGATGGTTTCCAAACAAGAATGAATCCGGTATTGCTACAGGATCATTGATTGATGCAGGAGAACATTATAAACCTAGTAAAGATGGTGTTTTGGTTTATTTTTCCTGCGAAGATGTAGCCAACGAGATTAGTAGAGTAGAAGCGGCTGGAGGGAAAGTAGTGTCTAGTAAAAAACAAATATCACCAGAGAACGGATATATGGGATATTTTATAGATTCTGAAGGTAAATAGAATAGCATTGCATTCCTATAAATAGGAATTAAATTAGAAATGGTTTAATATTATTTTCTATCTAAAACTTTGTATTCTTCGTAGCATTCACTAATGGCATCAAGAATCTGAAGATCATTGGCAAATTTTATAAAGTCCGCAGAGTAATTACAATTTCGTAGTATTTCATCAATATCCAAGCGCTCTACTTGTAGCAGAGCCATGAGCGTAGCTCTATCAAATTTTGTTTCCAAAAGATTTCTGATTTCGTCATCTTTCTTCATTTTTCTTAGTTTCCGCAATTCATTAGAACGCTTACCGAAAATATTATAGAGGAAATCTGCTGGATTAAATATAGCTCCGAGTACTTTATTAACTGCTCCGGGTTGTCTACTGCCTCCTTCATATCCAGAATTTAATCCAGAGATACTGTATCTATAATTGTTATATACTGGAATTTTTTTAGCATCGATTTCTAAGTATCCTGTGAGTTGTACATCCGCTACAACTACTTCTTCCAATGCAATACCAAGTTCCGTCATTTTGATTTTTACATCACCAAATTTTTTCCAGTCATTGGTTACTCTAACTCTCAGAGGTTTATATCCTATATATGTAAAATATAAGGTGTCATTTACTTTAGCTTTAATTTCAAAATCACCTTCATTGTTGGTAATGGTACCTATTACCTGACTAAGGTTTACAATGTGAACATTTTGTAATTTGATATCATTAGAGGCATTAAGTACTTTTCCGGATACTGTTTCTGATTCAGTTTCCTGAGCATATGTACCAATGCCTATAACAAGTATTATGTAGATTAATATTCTTTTCAAAAGTTTATTTTTTGTAGTAATTCTATATTAACTATTATATAAGACGACCAATTTATACGAACATAACATAAAAATCGGACCAAAAATCATATAGTTTAGTTAATTCAGAAAAAAATTATCTACGATCACTACGTTTTCTTCGGTCTCTTCTTCCGCTACCACCACGATCACCACCACTATCATTATCACGACGGCCTTTTCCTCTAGGTGTAAAGCCTTCGCTTCTGCGTTTTCCTTTAAAACCACCTCCATTACTATCTCTACGACGTCTACCACCACCTCTGCTGCGGCCAGAATCTTTAGAGATTTCTATGTTTACTTTTCTTCCTTCTAGCTTGAAATCTTCAAAAATTGCCAGAATATTGTCCTGATGTTCTGAGTCTGTATTAAAGAAAGAAAAACTTTCTTTTACATCCACGCGACTCACAGCATCTCTTCCTAAATCTAATGTTTCTTTAAGGAAGTCTTTTAAAGTCATCCAATCAAATCCATCTTTTTCACCCACGTTGATAAAATAACGTGTACTTCCGTGACCTCCTCTAGAATCCCCTCTACTTTCTCCAGCAGCATTAAGATCTTTAGCTTTTTTATAATAATTATGAAAACGAGAGAACTCTACAGAAAAAAACTTTTTAATAAGCTCTTCTTTAGTAAAATCTTCTAATACTTCATTTATAGAAGGCAGGTAATTATCAATTTCGTGATTTATTTCCGCTTTTGCAATATCATTAGCTAAATGAAATAATTGAACTTGACATATTTCTTCTCCACTTGGGATTTCTTTTTCTTCGAACTTCTGTTTAATAATTCGCTCTACCGTCTTTATTTTTCTAAGTTCACTCTTAGAAACAATAACCATAGAAACACCATTTTTTCCTGCACGTCCTGTTCTTCCGCTTCTATGTGTATAGGTTTCAATCTCATCAGGTAATTGATAATTAATTACGTGAGTAATATCATCAACATCGATACCACGTGCAGCTACATCTGTAGCTACTAACATTTGGATCTGACGATTTCTAAAACTTTTCATAACCAGATCTCTCTGATTTTGACTAAGATCACCGTGTAAAGCGGCAGCATTATATCCATCTTCGATAAGACTTTCTGCAACTTTTTGGGTGTCTCTTTTGGTACGGCAAAATATTACAGAAAAAATATCAGGATTAGCATCTGCTAATCTTTTTAAAGCGGCATAACGATCTCGTGAATTAACTACATAATATTCATGAGATACGTTCTTGGAACCGGTATTTTTATGACCTACAGTGATTTCTACTGGATTATGCATAAAACGCTTAGCAATAGTAGAAACTTCTCTTGGCATAGTTGCAGAGAATAACCACGTGCTTTTGTCCTCTGGAGTGTGGGATAAGATAGCAGTAATATCCTCATAGAATCCCATATTAAGCATTTCATCAGCTTCATCTAGAACACAATAACCTATATTAGAGATGTCTACCATCTTACGGTTAATCATATCCTGCATTCGTCCTGGTGTAGCAACTATAATCTGTGCACCACGCTTAATTTCTTTTGCCTGATCATGAATACTGGCACCTCCATAGATCGCTACAGTTCGTAATCCTTTACTAAACTTGGAGTAATTTTTTAGTTCATTGGTAATTTGTAAACAAAGTTCACGCGTAGGAGATAATATCAATCCTTGCGTAATTCTACTTTCGTTATCTACTTTTTCAATTAGTGGAAAACCAAATGCTGCGGTCTTTCCAGTTCCGGTTTGTGCAAGTGCAACAATATCCGTTTCGTTATCAAGCAAAATAGGGATCGCCTTTTCCTGTACTTCACTAGGGGTTTCGAACCCCATTTCATTCACAGCCTTAATAATGGCTTCGCTGAGGCCTAATGCTTCAAATTTGTTCATATAATTCAAAATAAGCCGCAAAGGTACGGTTTATTATCTGTCTATAATAATAACGAAGTAGTTATTCTGATGTTACAAAATAATTAATAATAATAGTCAGTAAAATGAAAATAAAAATTACCTAATAATCTCAATTTCAAAAAGTTTGTCCCAATTCTTGCCTGTCACAAATAATTGTTTTGTCTCTTTTTTATACGCAATACCGTTTAAAACATCTAGGTCAGAATGTTGGGTTACTTTTTCTCTTAGACCAGACAGATCGATAACTGCTTCTAGCGCTCCATTTTTAGGATTAATAACTGCAATCCCATCTTTTTGCCAGGTGTTTGCATAGATTTTCCCTTCTATCCACTCTAATTCGTTAAATTTTGACTTTACTTTCTTATGGGTAGCAACTTCTATATAAGACTTTTCGGCTAAAGTCTCAGGATCTAATATCCAGATTTTTTCAGTCCCATCACTCTTGTAAATTTGTTTGCCATCATTACATAATCCCCAACCTTCTTTACTTTTGTTATAAGCAAAATTTCCAGTTTTTTCTAACGTATTTAGGTTATAAATAAACCCTTCTTTAGATTGCCAAGTTAATTGAATTATTTTGTCTTTAACGATCGTAATCCCTTCGGCAAAATATTTTCTATTAATATCTTTTTTCGCGATTACTTCTCCTGTTTTATAATTTACTTTTCTTAACGATGATAAACCATTTTTACCAGTGCTTTCATAAAGGGTATCACCTACAAACTCGAGTCCTTGTGTGAAGGCATTTTGATCGTGAGGGTATTCTGCTATAATCTTATACTTATATAATTTAGGAGGTATGTTATTAAGTAAGGTGATTTTTTTATAAATATCTTCTTCTTCACCATCAAAATACACAATGGCTTTAAGAAGGTGTTTACCCAGTCTTTCGTTATCAAGTTTCTCTTCATAAGTAAATCCACTACTAGAATTTGATCTAATATCACCTAGAAAGAATACGACAGAATCGATTTCAATTTTTTTGTTGTTAGCAATACTGGCTTTTATAGTTTCACCTAGTTTAAATTTGCTCTGATTGTTATCGGTTTTTATCGAAAAATGTTTTTTTTTCGTATCGGCATTACTACCACAAGAAAAAATGAGAGCGCATAATGTTATGATGACGAAGAGGTTACGTTTGTTCATGATGTTGGTCAAATTTAGAGCAAGATATTTATTTTAATTGGGTTTAAAAAATCATTGTTTTATATACTAAAGATTGTATCTTTGCACCGGCAAGTCCTACACAACTAGCTCCTGTTGAATCCTCCAGGGCGGGAACGCAGCAAAGGTAAACGGTTGTAGCAGTGTGATGTAGGTAGCTTGCCTTTTTTTGTACCCAATACTTTCCTTAAGAAGACTTTCTTTTATCAGATTCTTAATCTTAAATTTTATACATTCAAAAGCGTAATTCGTAAATGGTAATTCATAATTGGGAATTGTATATTTGCAAATATGAACACAGATCAAAATTCTAAAATTGTCTTAATAACTGGAGGCTCCTCTGGTATAGGTAAATCTATAGGAGTATTTCTTGCTAATAAAGGGTATATCGTATACGGAACAAGCAGAAACCCTTCACGTTTTTCGGATTTCAATTCTTTTACTTTGTTGCAATTAGATGTCGCTGATAAAAATAGTATAGCGTCTACTGTGAAGACTATTGAACAAAAACACGGAAGACTAGATGTTTTGATTAATAACGCTGGAGCAGGAATCACTGGACCACTAGAAGAAATTCCTGAAGAAGAAATTATTAAAAACTTTACTACTAATTATTTTGGACCTATTAATGTGACCAAAGCTGTTTTGCCATTAATGAGGAAACAAGGAAGTGGTTTGATTATTAATATTACTTCGATAGCGGGATATATGGGGCTACCTTATAGAGCAGTTTATAGTGCTTCTAAAGCAGCTTTAGAAATGACTACGGAAGCTTGGAGAATGGAGTTGAAGTCATTTAATATTAATATGACCAATGTAGCTCCTGGAGATTTTGCTACCAATATTGCAGCTGGACGATATCACGCTCCTGTTATAGAAGGTTCTCCTTATGAGAAATCCTATGGTAAATCTTTACAATTGATGGATGAACACGTAGATGAAGGCATGGATCCTGATAAAATGGCTAAAGCTGTTTATGGAGTTATACTTAATACTAAGCCTAAAGTACATTATAAAGTAGGTGCGTTTATGCAAAAATTTTCTATTGTTTTAAAAAGAATTTTACCAGATAAAGTATATGAGAAATTACTAATGAATCATTATAAGTTGTAATTTTGACCACATTGTTTAAAAAACGTATTATAAATAATAATCATAATAAATAAATCATAAATCTAAACACAACAATATGAAGTTTTTTATTGATACTGCTAACCTTGATCAGATTAAAGAAGCACAGGATCTTGGTGTACTTGATGGAGTTACTACAAATCCATCATTAATGGCTAAAGAAGGTATCACAGGCAAAGAAAATATTATAGAGCACTATAAAAAAATATGCGATATAGTAACCGGAGATGTAAGTGCCGAAGTAATTTCTACTGATTTTGAAGGAATCATTAAAGAAGGAGAAGAGCTGGCTAAACTTCATGATCAGATTATAGTAAAAGTTCCAATGATCAAGGAAGGTGTAAAAGCAATAAAATATTTTAGTGATAAAGGAATAAAAACCAATTGCACGTTGGTGTTTTCTGTCGGACAAGCATTATTAGCTGCAAAAGCTGGTGCAACTTATGTTTCTCCCTTTATTGGTAGATTAGATGATATTTCTACAGATGGATTAAATTTGATTGCAGAGATTCGATTGGTGTATGACAACTATGGTTTTGATACACAAATCTTAGCAGCTTCTGTAAGACATACAATGCATGTTATCGATTGTGCGAAAATAGGAGCAGATGTTATGACAGGACCTCTTTCTTCTATAGAAGGATTGCTAAAGCATCCATTAACAGATATCGGTTTAGCAAAATTCTTAGCAGATTATAAAAAAGGAAACTAAATACCGTAAAACATAAAAATTAAAAAACTGTTCTTTAATCTAGAACAGTTTTTTGTTTTTCTAAACTAGCTAGTCTGCTATAACTCATTAGTTGTTTTTCGAAAAAAGAAGAAAATAGATCCGCATTAGGATTTATTATTTTCCCATCACGGTCAACTAGAATTACTTTATTTGTATAGTGGATTACTAATTCGTCAGAAGAACATTTAGGGAATTTAAATTCGTACTCACGATCTAAATTGTATTGATGTCTTTTTATAGTTTTTAACCAGTTATCTGTTTGTTCGTCGTCAGTATTGATTCCGATAAAATCAATATCAGGATATACTTTACTTAAATAATCAGTTTTCTTATGAGCTTGGATATAATGATCTTTTCTTTCTATTGACCAAAAGTACAAGGCTGTAACTGGCTTTTCGAAAAGAGCTGATAACTTAGTCATTTCTCCATTTGAAGAGATAAGATCCTGATCAGGAATAATATTATTAGGTTTGAGCCTGGCAGTAGCTTTCGCCATTTTTATGAGTTCAGTCTGAAACTTCTTGTCACTACTAATGGATAAATAATGATCTAATACCTTTTGCGAAGTATAATCATTTTTGTTATCCAAAATAAAATTTGTCGTGATACCTCTTAAGAGGTTATTTTTAATATACGAATGATGTATCATACTATCCACAAGATCTAATTTGTACACAGTATATGCTACCTTGCTTTTGGAGAAAGATTTTTGATTCATATACTTTGTATACGATGAATTTGTGAAATAATGATTTAGAAATCTGTTGTAAGAATATAATCTCATTAAATCATCATCATTAAAATCCCCTTTGTCTCTATAGTCAAAAAAATCTTTTGGATATTCTGCAGTAGCATTAATATTCTTAATTCTAGAATATTGCTGTTTATACAAAAACATTTCATATCTGGAAAAGAAATCGTATTCAAAACTGGATCTGCATATCTTTTTAGAAAGATCGCTTAGTTCGTATTTGTTAGTAAGAGATTTGAATCTTTTTTCTCTCAACTCGAACAAAGAATCCTGTTCTTTTTTAAACTGTCTTGGAGTTTGTCTAATTCTTCTTTTTTGCAAGTTTTCCCTTTCTAGTTCATTTTGCAAAAACATATCAATCAAAAAATTGTTTTTTCTAGCACCTCGACCCGTAAAAACCAATGATTCATCAAATTCTAAAGTATTTAATCTTACTAAAATACTATCTCCTTTTTCTAAAAGTACTAACTGATATTCTGGGTTATGTCTAAAAGAATACAAACCTTCTTTTATATCTTCAATTTTATGTGAAAATCGATTGTTTTTATCCAAATAAATGGTGTCGGGATGTTTTTTATCTTTAAAAAGAACTATGTAGTCCGCATTTGGATTTACAATTTCTCCACCAAAATAGATATGATCATTTGTAACTTCTGTAGTAGAGTCACAATTAGACAAACAGAAACTGACAATAATTATGCCGATAAGATATTTTATCCTGACGAAATACATTTTGGGCGCTATTATTTATACTGACAAACATTCAAAAATAAATGGAAACGTGGCTATCGCTTGTTAAGAATTCGTTAATTGTGTTATTATTAGTTAATGTATAAGGAATATAAAAAAATAAAAAATTAATTGTGTTCGGTTAAGTTTTATCAATTACTATTTAAAATACTATCATATTGTTTCAGGTTGTGGATCCATTTTTCTACTTTTGCCGAAAATACAATTTTTACAAAATATAGCTATGTTATCAGTTTCTAATCTTTCAGTTCAATTCGGTAAACGTGTTTTATTCGACGATGTAAATACGAGTTTCGTACAGGGTAATTGCTACGGTATTATCGGGGCAAACGGTGCAGGGAAATCTACTTTCTTGAAAATTTTAGCAGGAGATTTGGAACCAACTTCAGGACATGTGATTCTAGAAACAGGTAAGCGAATGTCTGTTTTGTCACAAGATCATTATGCTTATGATGAGTTTACTGTTTTAGAGACCGTTGTAATGGGAAATAAAATATTATATAATGTAAAAAAAGAGATTGATGCATTATACGCAGATTATACAGATGAAAATGCAGAGAAAATAGGAGAGCTTCAGGTGCAGTTTGAAGAAATGAACGGATGGAATGCCGATAGTAATGCCGCTACTATGCTTTCTAGCTTAGGGATAAAAGAGGATTTGCATTATACAAGTATGTCAGACTTAGACACGAAACAACGTGTTCGTGTGTTAATAGCTCAGTGTTTATTTGGGAAGCCAGATGTACTTATTATGGATGAGCCTACCAATGATTTGGATTACGAAACAATTTCCTGGTTAGAAAACTTTTTAGCCAATTTTGATAATACAGTTATTGTTGTTTCTCACGACCGTCACTTTTTAGATTCTGTTTGTACGCATATATCAGATATTGATTTCTCTAAAATTAATCATTATAGCGGTAATTATACTTTTTGGTATGAGTCTTCTCAGTTAGCAGCAAAACAACGTGCGCAACAAAATAAAAAATCAGAAGAAAAGAAGAAAGAATTACAAGAATTTATAGCTCGTTTTAGTGCAAATGTTGCAAAGTCAAAACAGGCTACCTCTCGTAAAAAGATGATTGAGAAACTTAATATAGAAGATATAAAACCATCTAGTCGTCGTTACCCTGCAATAATTTTTGAAAGAGATAGAGAAGCAGGTGATCAAATCCTAAATGCAGAAGGATTAGCGGCTAAAAGTATTGAAGGAGAAATACTTTTTAAAGGAGTAGATGTGAACCTAGCAAAAGGGGATAAAGTTGTCGTTTTTTCTAAAGATTCACGTGCAACTACAGCTTTTTATCAAATACTTAATGATAAACAAAAAGCAGATGATGGTAAATTTGCTTGGGGTATCACAACTACACAATCTTATCTTCCAGCAGACAATAGTGAATATTTTCAGAATGATTTAACACTGGTAGATTGGTTACGCCAATGGGCAACTACGGAAGAAGAAAGAGAAGAAGTATTTATTAGAGGGTTTCTTGGAAAAATGATTTTTAGTGGAGAAGAAGCACTAAAAAAATCAAATGTGTTATCAGGAGGAGAGAAAGTGCGATGTATGTTATCTAGAATGATGATGACCAGAGCAAATGTATTGATGCTTGATGAACCTACGAACCATTTAGACCTGGAATCAATTACTGCATTTAATAATTCTTTAAAAAACTTTAAAGGAACTATTCTTTTTACAACACATGATCACGAGTTTGCACAGACTGTTGCGAATCGAGTTATTGAGTTAACACCAAATGGAGTGATCGATCGTTATACTACTTTTGATGAGTACATGAGTGATAATAAAATTAAAGAATTACGTGAGAAAATGTATGCAGTGAATGTGTAAACGTAATAGAAAAATTATAGTTAATTCTTAAAATCCTGCAAGTTGCAGGATTTTTTTTGCTTCGTTATTTCGCAACCAACCCTTCAAACTTAATGTACATATATTCGGTAATTGCAGATTCTAATGTTTGTTGATTATTATTAAAGAAAGTATGGTCCGTAATGAGTTGCATAATGAAATACTCATCTAATTTGATTAATAGTTCCGGAGAAACAGCTTTAAACATATTGTTTTCAATCCCATAAATGTAAAAATCCTTTAGATCTTTTAATAAACCTTTTAAAAATTTTTCAACAATATTCCAGGCATCAGGATAATGGATTTGTAACTGTTTTAGATAAAAAGGCGAAATATCTTTTACGCCTTCTGCAAGAATTTTAGCTAATGTTTCATATTGGTAATTTAGCCCAGATAGTTCTCCAGAGATCTCATTTTTATAAGCTTTAAGATGATCAACTCTAATCTGAGTGATATATTCAAAAATTTCTTCTTTAGTTACAAAATATTGATAAATAGTGGATTTGCTTTTGTTCATTAAACTTGCTAGATCATCCATAGTAAGATCTCCAAGTTCGGTTGTTCTTAGTTCATAAAGAAGTGCTTGTGTCCATTGTTCAACCTTTTTGTTTTTATCTTTTCTTTCTCTGCTAATTGATTTTCTTCCCATACTTGGTAATTTACTAAAATCGAACTATATTTGAATTAATAGTTCGAAAAAATAAATATGTTTTTTCAAACATAACCAATTGAGTCGTGAAAAATAAAGCAGCTTGGCAAAAATATTCAGGAAAATTAGCTTGGCCTACAGTACTATTATTTGGTTTTTTATGTATTGGGTATATATTACTATGGGATTTTTACACTAACGGACTTTCAGAAGTGTGGACTTCCTTAATAGGAGCAGCATTGGCTTATGGTATGTTTACGATTGCTCATGAAGCCAGTCATGGTAACATTTCTGGAGGAGTACGGTCATTTGTGAAATTAGAACAAGTTTTAGGATGGTTATCAAGTTTTTTTCTGTTGTTTCCATTTTCAGCATTTGTAGTTATTCATCTTAGTCATCACGCTCATACGAATGATCCAGTTAATGATCCTGATCATTATGTAAATGGTAGTAATCCTTTTACTATTTTTTTTAGGTGTTTAACGCTAATTAGTCACTATTTTGGATTAACCTTAGGGAAGCATAGTAAAAAGAATACTGCAATGAATTCAGTTAGAAATCAATCTGTTGTATTTGTGTTTGTATTGGTTGCTGTTCTAGGTATTTTGATTTTGTCAGGAAATGGTAAGGCTTTATTCTATGTTTTTATATTGTCTGCACTTATTGCGGCACCAATTCTGGCTTTTTCTTTTGATTGGTTACCACATTACCCTCATAATAACTTAAGTAAATATCATAACACTCGCGTAATCACTATTTCTGGACTTGAATTCTTATCATTATACCAGAGTTATCATCTCATACATCATTTGTATCCCAGAGTTCCATTTTATAAATACCGTAGTTGTTTTTTGGATATAGAATCAGAGCTTCTCGAAAAGCAATCAATTATAGAAGGTTTCAGAAGTCAAGATTTAAAGTTACTTGATAAACAAAACACCTATGTTGATATTCGATCCGGAAAAACTTGGAGTTATATTCTAGAAGTAGAAAATGTTTTTCAGGAAACATCTAATGTGGTTAAGATTGTTTTTAAGAATTTGGAATACAATCGTTTTTTATATAAATCGGGACAATATGTAGTTGTTGCTGATTATGTAGATAATAGTTTGGTAAGCAGATGCTATTCCATTTGCGAAGATCCTGTAACAGGAAAACTTGGGATTGCAGTAAAAAGTGTTCAAGGTGGTAAGTTGTCTAGTCATCTCGTGACAAAAGTTAAAGAAAAAGATACATTAAGAGTTTCTGGTCCCTTTGGAAAATTTCTTTTACCTCGTGATATTGATAAACCATTTCTTTTTATCGCAGGTGGAAGTGGTATTACTCCAATAATATCCATGATTAAGTTTGTTCTTAGAGCTTCTGAAGAAAAGGTCAAATTGTTATATGGATGTAGAAGTAATGCAGATGTTATTTTTTCTAGAGAACTTACAGATCTTTCTAATATGTATTCTAAACGATTTACATATTTACTAAGTTTTGAAATTTTAGATGCTGATCGACAATATCGATATGTAATAGATACTGAGATAGATACCTATTGTTATGTCTGTGGACCTACACCAATGATGCAAGTTTCTAAAGACATCTTAAGTAAGATTGGTGTTCCCGATAATTTGATTAGAGCGGAGGAGTTTTCTCAAGAATCAAAAAAACTTTCCGGTATTCTATATCAAGTCGATGCAAGCATAAATAACAAAGAACTTGCTTTTAACGCAGATTGTTCAGAAACTATATTAGAAGCTGCTTTGAGAACAGATAATAAAATGCCGCACGCTTGTATGATGGGAGATTGCGGAACTTGTAAAGCAAAACTTATCGATGGAGATGTTACCTGGAATTCTAAAGAGGATATAGTGCTTCTGGACCATGAAATAGATCAGGGGTATGTTTTAACTTGTATGTGCTCACCAAAAACCGATATAACTATAGAGGTATGAGAATTGAAGAAGAATATGATTACGTGATTATTGGAAGCGGTTTTGGTGGATCTGTAAGCGCGTTACGTCTTTCAGAAAAAGGATATAAAGTTTTAGTCATCGAAAAAGGGAAATGGTATCAACCAAAAGATTTTCCCAAATCAAACTGGAATCTTAGGAAATGGCTTTGGGTTCCTTTTTTTAGGTGGTTTGGTATTATGAAGATGTCCTTCTTTAAACATGTAGTTGTAATTTCTGGAACAGGAGTAGGGGGAGGTTCTTTGGTGTATGCGAACACACTTCCGGTTCCAAAAGAAGAATTCTTTACTTCTGGTAGTTGGAAAAACCTGGCAGATTGGCAATCAGAATTAGCACCATTTTATAAGACTGCATTAAAAATGTTGGGGGCCCAGAAAAACCCTCTACTTTTTGATGGAGATAAAGGACTAAAAGAGTTGGCAGACAGCTTGAACATAAAAGATGATTTTTCTGCTACAGATGTTGCCGTTTTTTTTGGAACACCTAATAAAACAGTTCCTGATCCTTATTTTGAAGGAAAAGGACCAGATCGAACTGGTTGTAATTATTGTGGAGGTTGTATGACGGGGTGTAGAATTGGAGCAAAAAATACATTGGATAAGAACTATTTATACTTAGCTCAACAACTTGGAGCTGATGTTCTGGCAGAAAATGAAGTTTTTGATGTAGTTCCCTATTCAGATGGATACCAAGTGAAGTTTAAAAGATCTACTCGTTTTTTTAAGTCAAAAAAAACTGTAAGAGCTAAGGGAATAGTTTTTTCTGGAGGTGTTTTAGGTACAGTGAAGTTGTTACTTAAGTTAAAGCGAAAATCTCTCCCGAGATTATCTAATCGTTTAGGATCAGATATCCGGACCAATAATGAAAGTTTGATCAGCGTTACAAATCTGGATGGTAAAAAAGATATGTCTAAAGGGGTCGCTATAGGTTCTATTTTGAATACTGATGAGAATAGTCATTTAGAAATTGTGCGATATGCTAAAGGTTCAGGATTTTGGCGGTTATCACATTTGCCATTAACTTATGGTAAGAATACAATAGTAAGGATTACGAAAATGATCACTAGTTTTATTAAACATCCGTTATCGTATTTTAGGCTATACACAGCAAAAGATTGGGGCAAGAGTACCGCTATCCTTTTATTTATGCAAACGTTGGATAGTACACTTAAGTTTAAGATAAATTCTTTTGGACTTATGAATACTAAGGTTACAGACGGAAAAAAACCAAGTGCTTTTATTCCACAATCCATTAGTTTGGCAAAACAATACGCAGAATTGACCGGAGGTAAAGAAACCGTTTTTGGATTAGAACCATTAGCAGGAATTCCTTCTACGGCTCACATTTTGGGAGGTGCTGTGATGGCAGATAATAGAGAAGAAGGGGTAATCGATAAGAACAATAAAGTATTTGGATACAAAAACATGTACATCTGCGACGGATCCATGATATCCTCTAATCCAGGAGTAAATCCATCCTTGTCTATAACAGCTATAACAGAAAGAGCAATGAATAATATACCTGATAAAGGTCTTTAGTTTTTGTTAGAATCCTGATTCTGAAAATGCCTATAAATTAGAAAACCACCATAAGCAATAAACAAAATAGTAAGAATAGCTCTATAATCCCATCCGGATTCAGCAAGAGTTCTCTGGTATAGTCTAAAACTTCCGAATAAAACTAGTGCAATTCCAATCATAAAATCCCAATTTTTCCTGGGGTTTCTATTCTCTTCTTCTTCCATAATGATTATGATAAACTTTTTTCTATAATTGGAATCGCTTCTTCTATATCTGTTTTTTTTACAAAGAGCTGAATATGATCTGGTATTCCACCACCAAAACCAGCAGCCATACCTGATTTCATATCATCTCTTGTTATAGAATTAATACCGCTATCCTGAAGCAGATTTTGTAAAAATTGGATATTAATTAGACTACCGGTATACACTCTTTCGTATTCACTTTCAGGAAACATATATTGTTGTTAAGCGTTAAAATATTTACTATCCCAGATAGCAGTATTAAAGTTTTTACCTAAAGCAAACCCGTAGAACAGCACAACTGCCGCTACAGATTTGAACATAAAGAGAAATATCATTATAAATTCCGAGGTATTACTTTCTTTACTAAACAATCCTTGCGGGACCATAAAGGTAATTAAAAGACTCACTAAAAAAGTGAGAATTAATAAATTTTCAAAACTCTTAAAAAACCACATCATCAATTTGCGAAATGGATGGAGATCATCTCCCCATTTATGAATTAGATAGTAGTAGTCATTCCCCATCGGAGCAAAAAGTAAAGGATCATCTGCATTAGCTAGCTTAAATAGTTTAGACGGAGCAATAATCTTAAAACCCTTTAATTCTATTTGATGGATTTTCTCTAAATCTTTTACTTTAGACACCGCTTCCTCAGGAAGTTTGCCTTTGAAATATTTAGAATCCAAAAAGCGTAATCTGTAATCTATACAGATTTTTTTAATCTGATCAATGTGATAGATGTTAGCACTTTTTAAGGAATCAAAAATAAAATGGTTTTCTGTTGCAGGAACACCGTTTTCTAATGTATTAATAATGCGATCATTCTTTTTGTTTTCCTCTTTAAAAATAGCTTGAACTTGTAATTCCCAACTTCCCGGGTCAAATTGCTTATCGCGTAGTTGAGTTAACTTTTTTTCGATATTGGTTTTAGGAATCATCATTTTTCTTTCTTTAGCATCACTAAATTAAGTATTTACGATCGGTATTACAAGAATTATGTCTTTTTAACAACTGTTGAATATGAATAGGTTATACATGTTTTTGTCATAAGAAAGAGGTATCAGTTTAGAAGAAGTTATAAGTTTTTAATTTTTTGATAAAGATTTCTTCTGGACATTGTAAGGTATATAGTTTTGCCATTTCCAAGGGGTGTATTTATCTCCTAATGCAACCTCCAATAATTCTTTAAAAATACTTTCTCCATTATCACTATTAGCCATAATCATAATTCCCTTTTCTGCTTCTGGAAATACAATCGAGTAGTTCTGAAAACCATCGCCATGTCCTTCTTTAAAAACTCCAATTCCATAAGGAGATTTCAACACTCCCCATCCTAATCCATAGCTAAGCTGTATATTGTCATTAAGCGATCCTTCTTTATAGGATAATGGACCAAATTGCGCCAATGTTCTGATTCTTATTTGCGGCTTGAAGATTTCGTTCCAGGAATCTTTAGAAATAATTTCACTTTGTAAGACAGCTTCAATAAATTTTGTATAATCTCCAGAAGTTGTTTCTAGAGTGCCACCACCTCTAGGCTCATTATCTTTGTCTTTTTTAAAAAGATTTCCTTCAACAGTATGACCATATGCAAAATCATTTTCAAATGTTTCATTCCACTGATAACTAGAGTGATTCATTTCTAATGGTTTAAATAATTTTTCTTGCGCTATTTCTTCAAGTCCTTTTCCTAATAATTTTTCGAGAACTACTTGTAGATAAATGAAACCTTCTCCAGAATAGCTGTAACGACTGCCTGGTTCGAAATTAACTCTTAGCTTTTGGTCAGATTCGTACCATCTATAATTATGAAATCCAGTAGTATGTGCTAAACACATACGAGCAGTTATTTTATGATATAATGAATCTGTTTTTAAAGCAGAAAAATCATCGTGCCATCTGGTTTTTGGTTCGTATTCATATATTTTTTTGGGAAGGTAAGATTCTAATGGAGTATCTAGATCAATAACTCCTTCTTCTACAAGTTTCATTACCAGGACAGAAAAAACCGCTTTACTAAAAGATGCTCCATAAAAGTTCGTGACGTCTGTTAATAACTGCTTTTGTTTGTAATTTTTGTATCCAAATACTTTTTTGTAAACGGCCTTATTTTTATTAAAAACAGTAACTGCCATACCATGTACATTTGCATCGGTAACTAATTGTTCTATTTTCGATGTTAAAGAATCTTTTGTGATAGTAGAGCGGTCTAATCTAACTATATGTTCTGATGTGTTAGTGGAACAGCTAATTGAGCTTAGAGAAATTATTGTAGCAAGAATTCCTATGTATTTTGCGGTCTTATTTTTCCTCAGAAAAGGAATAGATAAGGGGTAATAACACTTTTTAGAGTTTAATACAGAGATAATGTTTACTACGATCACAATAATGCTATAAGGAATAACAGCTATGAATAGAAAAAAACCTAGACCCGGTAACGTGACTAACGCTATAAATGAAAGAATAAATAAAATGGTCATCGTGATTTGAAAATTGATGATCAATCTCCCATGACGGTCATAGATTTTATTATCTTCTCTTTTATGTATCCAAAGAAATATGGGCAACAGAATGTTACATAACGGAATTACGAATCCAAGTATAGGAGTTGCATGTAATAGTAATAACCATTTTTGTTGTATCGTTTCTTCTTTAGGGTTGTCTAATGGAAGAAGATCATCTACTTCGATATCTAATGCAGTAGCTAATAGTTTTACTGTTTGTAAATGCGGATTTACTTCTCCCTTTTCTATTCGTTGGATGGTTCGTATCCCAACCTTTGTTCTATCTGATAACTCTTCCTGTGTGTATCCTTTTAATTTACGTTGATACAATAGATTTTTTGAAATTGATTGATGTTCCATGTTTTTGTTTTTTTTGTACAAGACAAAGCTATGGATAGCGCTCGGTCTTTGTTACGCCATTTAGGTGTCACCTATCTGTCATTTATTATTTTTATAGGGGTTTTGAGGTTAAAGATATGTTTTCTTTCATAAAAAATGCCTTTGAAAATTTCAAAGGCATTTTTTAAAATATCTATAAGAAGATTACTTTTTTATCTCAATTCAGCTCCTAATTTGTTTTCAAAATTATACTGAAGCTTATTCATGATCTTATCAATTTGTTTATCTGTTAGTGTTTTATGATCATCTTGCAATGTAAAACTTACCGCATACGATTTCTTGCCTTCAGGTAAGTTCTTACCTTCATATACATCAAATAAGTTGATGTCTTTTAGTAGTTGCTTTTCCGTTTGTTTTGCAATCGTATGAATTTCTTCAAAAGTTACTGTATTGTCCAATAGTAAAGCAAAGTCTCTTCTTACTTCCGGAAACTTAGGAATGTCAGTGAATTTAATCTTAGTTCTTCTTGCGAATTCCAATATGTTATCCCAATTGAAATCGGCATACAATACTTCTTGAGAAATTGAAAAGTGTTTTAAAACAGATTTTCTAACGATCCCAAATTCTACCAACTTTGATTTGCCCAAACTATAAGAAACACCTTCAGCAAAAAGGTCATTTTTTATTGGAGATGTTTTAGATATTTTGATTCCCAAACGACCTAATATAGTTCCGACGACACCCTTTAGATAAAAGAAATCACTATTTGCCTGAGTTACTTTCCAGCTTTCCTTAGTCTTATTTCCAGTAATTAGTAAGCTCAAATGTTTATTTTCGATTCTTCCGCTTTCGTAATTATGATATGTTTTTCCAAATTCGAAAAAGGAAAGATCAGAACGTTTTCTATTGATGTTATAGGAAACAGCTTCCAAACCAGAAAATAATAAAGATTGTCGCATAACCGCAAGATCATTACTTAATGGATTTAGCATCTCCACATTATTTTCTTCTTTTAATTGCTCTGATAATGAAATATAATCAGGAGCTGTCAATGAGTTAGCCAACATTTCATTAAAACCTTGTCCAACCAATTGGTTAGAAATTGTGTTTTGTATGTTATGGTCGGAAAACTTATCGATATTAGAAATAGATGCGTTTAATTTTTGAGTAAATTGAATATTGTTGTATCCGTATACACGAAGAATTTCTTCGATAACATCTGCTTCTCTCTGAACATCATTACGATAAGCAGGAATGGTTAGCCCAAGACCACTTTCGGTTATATTATTTACCTTAATCTCTAAAGAACTCAAAATACTTTTGATAGTTTCTTGAGGGAGTTCTTCCCCAATTAGTTTTGCGGTATTTGCAAAAGATAAAAACACTTGAAAATCTTCCGTTTTTTTAGGGTATAGATCAATAATATCACTCGTAATATCTCCACCAGCTAATTCTTGTATAAGCAACGCGGCTCTTTTTAAGGCATATTCAGTAGCGTTAGGATCAATACCTCTTTCAAATCTAAATGACGCATCTGTATTTAGTCCGTGACGTTTTGCAGTTTTACGAACGCTTACCGGATTAAAATAAGCACTTTCTAAGAAAACCGAAGTAGTATTTTCTGTAACTCCGGAGTTAATCCCTCCGAAAACTCCTGCGATACACAGTGGTTTTTTAGCATCACAAATCATTAAATCTTCTTCGTGTAATTCACGTTCTACTTCGTCTAATGTTATAAACTTGGTACCAGCTTTTAAGGTTTTTACCTCAATTTTATTTCCTTCGATATAATGAGCATCAAATGCGTGCAAAGGTTGCCCAAGTTCGTGTAAGACATAATTGGTAACATCTACTACATTGTTTTTTGGTGCAATACCTATAGCTTTTAACCGATGCTGTAACCAAGAAGGAGATTCTGTTACTTTCAATCCAGATATTGTAACACCACAATATCTTGGTGCTAATTCAGGATTTTTTACATCGATATCGAATTTGTGTAATCGATTATCAACTTTAAAATTACTAACAGATGGAGTAATTAGCTCCAGACTAAGATCCTTTTGTTGTAAACCAGCTTTTAGATCACGAGCAGTACCCCAATGACTCATAGCGTCTGCGCGGTTAGGAGTTAGTCCTATTTCGAATACGTGATCATTTTCGATATCAAAAATATCAGCTGCCGGTGTACCAACGGCGATATCTTTATCAAGAATCATAATCCCGTCATGACTTTTGCCAAGACCTAATTCATCTTCGGCACAGATCATTCCATGGCTTTCTTCTCCACGGATTTTACCTTTTTTGATCTTCCATTCTTCACCATTTTCATCATATAATTTTGTTCCGATAGTTGCGACAGGCACTTTTTGACCCTCAGCTACATTAGGTGCACCACAAACTATTTGCACCGGCTCGCCATTGCCTAAATCTACTCTTGTAACTTTTAGTTTATCTGCATTGGAATGTTGTACACAGCTAATTACTTGCCCAACAATAACACCTTCTAAACCTCCTTTTACACTTTGATAGGTTTCTATTCCTTCTACTTCAAGCCCTAAATCAGTAAGTAATTCTCCGGCTTTTTCCGCCTCCCAATCTAGCTTTATAAATTGCTTCAGCCAGTTATATGAAATTTTCATTAATGATGATTCTGAAATTAGTCGGTAAAGATACTACTTTGAGTAAAGTTGACAAACTAGAACTTGGCCATATATAATTTTAAAATCAAAATTTAATTTAAAATAAGGAAGATATGTTTTGAACATTTGAAGCTAACATTTTTCTCACTATACTAGAATTTTAACCTCTAATAATAACAGTTTACCAAGAATATTCAGTAATTTTGACTATATTGAGTTAAAAGTAGTCCCCAATGAAGTCATTTAAATTAATTTTATTTCTGTTTTTTTCCTTAGTGTTGGGAAGCCAAGTAGTTACGGCCCAACAAACGAATACGAATGCACCAGAACAATATCTGCCAAATTCGGTGAAGTCCAAGTCAATAGCTAGGACTAAGGTACAAACAAAAGGAAAAAATACTAACATAGTAAATACCTCTGAGACGGCTAAATTATATTCCAAGAAAGAAAAGGAAGCTAGAGCATTGACTGCTAGAAAGTCTAAAGAAAGCGGAAAAGGAAACATTACAGCTGAACAGGCAGCGAAGAAAAGAGACGCTAGAATAGCAGCAATTATTGAAGCTAATAAAACAAAAAAGAAAACTCCTTCTAAAAGAGGTAATAACTAACTGATTTTTACGAACTATAAAAACACATTAATAAAAACAAAAACTGTCTACTAAGATTTAGCGATCTTACTAGACAGTTTTTATATTCACACATATTTATGAAAAAATACATAATCTTACTTGTAGTTACATTCGTGTTATTTTCTTGTAAAGAAGAGAAATCAAACAATGAATTTTTCTTCAAAAGTGGTCTTTGGAAAGCATCATTAAAAGTACAAGATGATAAGGAATTACCTTTTCTATTCGAAGTTTTTGACGATCAAACTTTGAGAATTTTTAATGCAGAAGAAACCATAGATGTAGATGAGGTAAGGATCGAAGGGGATTCTATTTTTATTAAATTTCCTGTTTTTGAAGGATATATAGCGGCAAAGTTCCAAGATTCTATGACGCTCTCTGGAAGCTTTATTAAAGAGAGTCTCGACAGAATTGTTCCTTTTAAAGGAACGTTTGGAGTAAAAGATAGATTTGAAATTGTTTCAAAACCTATAGCTAATGTTCAAGGGAATTGGGAGTCAGTTTTTAGTCAGGATAATCCAGAAGACCGTTACATTGCTAAAGGGATTTTTAAACAAAATGGCAACATTGTAACTGGAACTTTCCGGACGACAACTGGCGATTATCGATTTTTAGAAGGAGTACTTAATAATGACAAACTAGAATTATCAGCATTTGATGGGGCTCATGCATTTCTTTTTACTGCAGAGGTTACTGATAGCACAATGAATGGTCATTTTTATTCAGGTAATCATTGGAAAGAGCCTTTTACAGCAAAACGTAACGAAGTATATGAACTACCTTCTGCAGATTCACTTACTTTTATCAAAGAAGGATACGAGAAACTAGCGTTTAGTTTTCCTGATGCGAACGGAAATCAGGTTTCCCTTGAAGATGATCGTTTCAAAAATAAAGTTACCATGGTTCAGGTTATGGGAACTTGGTGTCCTAATTGCATGGATGAAACCAAATATTATGTAGACTATTACAATAAAAACAAGGATAAGGATATCGAATTTGTAGCATTGGCATTTGAATATGCTAAAACTTCGGAAAAAGCATTTAAATCCATTGAGAGATTACGTTCTAAATTAAAAGTAGAATATCCTATTCTTTTAGCGCAATATGGAACATCTAATAAAGAAAAAGCTCAGGAAAAACTCCCAATGCTTAATCATATATTGTCTTATCCTACTACAATTTTCATAGACAAAAAAGGAAAAGTGCGTAAAATTCATACAGGTTTTAATGGTCCGGCAACTGGTCAGAAATACACAGACTTTAAGAAGGAATTCGAAGGTTTTGTTAACCAGCTGTTAAAAGAATAAACTATTTAACAATTATTAGGACTTACTTTTTTACTTTAACAATACGGTAACATTAGGATTGAGGATATCATCTTAATATTGTTTGAAATGTATGATTTTTCTTTCGTACAGAGTTCAATAAAAATTCAAACAATTCAGTTATGAAATGCGCCATAATAGTTAAGTATATTCTTTTCTTAATCATTATTGGTGAATTCCATCTGACCTTTAAAAAAAGTAAAAATAATTACAGATGAAACAATTCAACCTAATGATGACATTTGTTGCTGGTGCAATGATATTGTTTACAATCCAGTTAAATGCTCAGCTCATAACACCTGAAGCTAGCCAACGCGCTCAGGTTACGCAAAGAGTAGGAATTACAGATATTACTATAGATTATGGAAGGCCAAGTGTAAAAGAACGCGAAGTTTGGGGAAAATTAGTTCCCTATGGATATAATAATCTAGGATTTGGAACATCTACGGCCGCACCTTGGAGGGCAGGAGCTAACCAGAATACAACGATAGAATTTTCTCATGACGTAAAAGTAGAAGGGAAGGATATAAAAGCTGGACTTTATGGGTTACATATAGCACTAAAAGAAGATGGTGGCGCTACGATTATATTTTCTAAAAATTCAACCTCTTGGGGGAGTTATTTTTATGATGAAAAAGAGGATGCATTGCGTGTAGAAGTTAAAACTAAAGAAGTACCATATACAGAAACACTCATGTTTTTATTCCCTTCTTTTGAAGCAGATAAAACTACTGTGGCCTTGCGATGGGAGAAAAAGGAAATTCCTTTTAAAATAGAAGTAGACGTAACGGGTATCGTTATGAAAGGAATAAAAGATGATCTTAGAGGTAATGCCGGATTTACCCAAACAAACTGGGATAATGCTGCAAACTACGCATTTAATGCAGGTGATCTGGATCAGGCTTTAGAATGGGTAAATGGATCGATAAGCGGTAATTTCTTCAGTAAAGAAACATTTGCCAATCTTTCTCTGAAATCTCGAATCTTAGCAAAACAAGGCAAGACTCAGGAAGCAATGACAATGGTTGATAAGGCAGCAACTATGGGTAATGCTACTCAGATATTTCAATTAGGAAATGGTCTTATTGGTCAAGGGCAAAAAGATAAAGCTCTAGAGATTCTAAAAAATAATGTAAAGAATAATAATGGCGCCTGGCCTTCTAATTACGGGTTGGCAAGAGCATATGCAGCAACAGGAGACTATAAGAATGCAATTAAATCAATGAATAGTGCGATGAGCAATGCCCCAGAAAGATTTAAAGGAAGATTATCGGGGGAGTTAGAAAAACTTCAGAAAGGCGAGGATATAAATTAAATAAGCAAATCCTATTTTGAAAAACCGCAAGACACATTTAAATTAGTAGGTCGAACTTATCATTGTAAAGCGGGATCTGGAATTTTATAGATATTTTTTATTTTAATTAAACTGTAAGGTAGGTTTAAAATATGGGCTTTGAGTAATTAAAAATATCAATTGTTTATAAGAGGATCAGTATTTTACTGATCCTATTTTTTGTTTATACGAAAATAAAAAGATTAATGTTTTTTGATCTTAATAGAATAACTATTTCTTGTTATATTACCGTGTATTATTTTAACACGATTGCCATATCTTTGTACTACCAAATTTATATACATGAGTAAAGCTGTTTATATTGCTACTATTGAACCTAATAGTGGTAAATCTATTGTTGTTTTAGGGTTAATGAGAATGTTACTGGGAAAGGTAGCTAGAGTTGGATACTTCAGACCTATTATTGATGATCCTAAAGAAGGGGAAATAGACAACCATATTAATACCGTAATATCGCATTTTGAATTAGATATCAACTTCAAAAACACCTATGCTTTTACCAGAAGTGAGGTGCTCCAAAAGTACAATCAAGGTAGGCCTGGAGCAATTATAGATGGCATTATAGAGAAATATAAAAATCTAGAAGAAAAATTCGATTTTATTCTGGTAGAAGGAACAGATTTTTCTGATGAAGGTAGTATCATCGAATTTGATATAAATATAATCATTGCAAAAAACTTAGGAATTCCATCTATTATTGTAGCTAGTGGTGTAGATAAGACAAAAGAAGAAATAGCCGGAAATCTCAAACTAGCATACGATACTTTTACTAGTAAAGATGCGGAAGTGGTTGCAGTGGTTGCAAATAAAGTTGTTAATGGTTGTGAAAAAGAACTAACAGAAAAACTAGCAGAGGAATTTGAAGAAGGTGTAACACAAATTATTATACCTAAAATTGGCTCTTTAATTAATCCTACAATCAGAGAGATAGTAAAAGAATTAGATGGGAACGTTCTCTTCGGAAAAGAGTTTCTAAACAATCAGGCAGGAAGCTTTGGTGTTGGTGCAATGCAATTACGTAATTATCTTACACATCTTAAGGAAAATAGTTTAGTAATTACTCCTGGGGATCGTGCTGATATTATTTTAGGGGTTTTACAAGCTAATATATCAGATAACTATCCGAAAATATCTGGTATTATTCTTACAGGAGGAATCATACCAGAGGAGCCAATCCTTAAATTAATAGAAGGTGTATCTCTTTCAGTGCCAATTGTATCAGTCCCACAAGGAACTTTTTCGATTACGAATAAGATAGGCGCTATTAGATCAAAAATATACGCGGATAACCTACAAAAAATAAACACTTCGATTAGCACATTCGAACAGTATGTGGATGCAGATGGTTTAGTAGATCCTTTAATTACTTTTGAATCTGATAGTTTGACTCCAAGCATGTTTCAGTATAATCTCTTAAAACGAGCGTTGAAACATAAAAAACACATTGTTTTACCCGAAGGATCAGACGAAAGAATTCTAAGAGCAACATTTAGATTACAAGCGTCTAATGTAGTAGATATTACACTTATCGGTGAAGAAAAGAAAATAAAAAGTAAGGCTACTAAGTTAGATATTCCTATTGATTTTAGTAAAGTAAACATCGTGTCACCGACAAAATCTCCGCATTTTGATGATTATGCAAAAACATTTTATGAATTGCGAAAGCATAAGAATGTGAATATGGATATGGCTAGGGATATGATGGCAGATGTATCTTATTTTGGAACCATGATGATTTATAAAGGTCACGCTGATGGAATGGTTTCTGGAGCGGTTCATACGACCCAGCATACGATTAGGCCAGCATTACAATTTATTAAAACCAAACCAGGTGTAAAAGTTGTGTCTTCTGTGTTTTTTATGTGTTTGGATGATAGAGTTTCTGTGTTTGGAGATTGCGCCATCAATCCGAATCCAAATGCAGAACAACTAGCAGAAATTACAATTTCTTCAGCACAATCAGCTGCTGCATTTGGTATAGAACCTAAAGTAGCAATGTTATCATATTCTTCTGGTACATCTGGTAAAGGTGAAGATGTAGAGACAGTTAGAGAGGCGACTAGAATAGTGAAAGAAAAACATCCAGAACTTAAGATTGAAGGACCCATACAGTATGATGCCGCAGTAGATATGCGAGTAGGTAAGAGCAAGCTTCCAGACTCTGAAGTTGCTGGGCAAGCTAGTGTCTTGATATTTCCTGATCTTAATACTGGGAACAATACCTATAAGGCTGTGCAGAGAGAAACGGGAGCATTAGCAATTGGTCCTATGTTGCAGGGGTTAAAGAAGCCGGTAAATGATTTAAGTAGAGGTTGTACTGTAGATGATGTCTATAACACAGTGATTATTACTGCAATTCAGGCGCAAGGATTATAAAAAAATATAATATATAACGATGCAAGTATTAGTATTAAACTCAGGGAGTTCTTCGATTAAATTTCAATTATTTAGCATGCCCTCAGAGGAAGTGCTTTGTTCAGGATTGATAGAACGAATAGGATTAGAAGATGCTAAGGTCAATTATAAAACAATCAATAAGGATATTAAAAATATCATAAGAATAGCTGATCATAAAGAAGGTTTGGAGTTAGTAGCAGAATATTTATTAGATCCTAAAATTGGTGTAATAGAATCAGTGCACGATATTGATATTGTTGGTCATAGAGTTGTTCACGGAGGAAGTGCATTTGCTGAGACAGTAGAGATTAATGAGAAAGTAAAGCAAGAGATAGAAAAACTCTCTGCACTAGCTCCATTACATAACCCAGCGAATTTACAAGGTATTTTAGTTTCGGAAGAGATTTTTCATGAGGCTAAACAAGTAGCTGTATTTGATACAGCTTTTCATCAAACAATTCCCGCTCAGTCATATAAATATGCAATACCAAAGACATTTTTAGAAGATCATAACATTAGAGTATATGGTTTTCATGGTACCAGTCATAAATATGTTTCAGAAAAAGCGATTGAGTTTTTAGGAGAACAAAGCTCTAAGATAATTACAATTCATTTAGGTAATGGATGTAGTATGACAGCTATAAAAAATGGAAAGAGTGTTGACCATAGCCTAGGATTTGCACCTATGAATGGATTGATTATGGGAACTCGATCTGGCGATATTGATCCAGCGGTAATTTTTTATATGATTAAGTCTTTGGGGTATTCACCAGATCAAGTAAACTCTTTATTACAAAAAGAAAGTGGTATGCTCGGCTTAACAGGATACAGTGATTTACGTGATATTGAATCTAATGCGGAAAAAGGAGATGTCAATTGCCAGAAAGCTTTAGAAATGAATGCGTATCGTATTAAAAAGTTTATAGGTTCATATACAGCCGTGATGAATGGTTTGGATGCCATTGTATTTACAGCCGGAATTGGAGAGAATTCTGATGTAATGAGAAAATTGGTTAGCACCAATTTAGAGTATTTAGGTATTGAACTGGATGGAGAAAAGAATAGTATCAGATCTAAAGAAATTAGAGATATTAGCCAAGCTTCTTCTAGGGTTAAAATACTAGTGATTCCTACAAACGAAGAATTGGAGATTGCTAAGCAATCAGTGAAATTGTCTGAGTAGAATAGTTTTTTTTACTCGTATATCTAGCTAGCTAAGACCTTTTAAAAAAGGAAGAGGTGTATAAATTGACTGACGCTTTAACCGTTTTATTTAATGATATTACAAAACTTTATGAAAAAATAAATCTCTAATAATAGTTTGTTTACCCTAGTCTAAAACCGTAGTTAAACTAGCTTGGTATAAATACAGTAAACAGTAATATAAAAAAGACTACCAAGATTTTTAGGTAGTCTTTTTGTATTTAAAATGGTTTTAGAATTTATTACGCCCAGATACAGCTTCCATTAGGCTGGCAATATCCAAAATCACAAAATTCCATTCCATTAAACATCTGGCAACATTTTCTTGGTGGTCCGCAGTATACAAAAGGACGTCCCCAAGCACCTGTGATTTGCTGTTGTTGTTGTTTTGATAATTTCTGAATTCCTTTAAGGTTTAAGATTTTTTTCATTGTGTAAATATTTAAAGTTAATGTATCTCTACAAGATACTCGTAAAGCAAATTGAAATACAAATTCACTTACTTGATATTTATAAATTTCAACAACTTAGGTTTACTATCAGAACATTTAAAAGATGAAAAAACTGTCCGAAAAGACAGTTTTTATATTAGATTTTTTCTAATTGTTGAATTTTAGTAGAGAATACATCCACCCCAACCAGTACATCTTCCTGGTTCACAGAAACTTCCTCCTGGAAAACTAATACGACATCTATTACCGCTACCATTTATAGGGTTTGGATTGCAACAAGAAATATAAGTGTTTGCTCCTTTAATAGATCTTTGCTGTCCTTTACTAAGCTCTTGAACTCCTTTTAATTCTAAGATTTTTTTCATTGTGTAAGATGTTTAAGTTAATAGCTTAAATGTAAGTTAAAATTCCCTAATTTCAGTACGTTAAACACGCTAAAGAAATAAGGGTTTATAGTATGTTTTGCTAAAATATGATATGTTTTTGAAGTTTCTTTTAGAGCTATATAACAGTATTGAAGTACAATTCCTATATAGTGTTGTAAGAAACAACTTATCAACAAGATTGAATTTATTTAAAAGCTTTTAAATCAGTGTTTTATGTTTTTAAAACAAGCTAATTGTTACATTATCAACATATTGGGTAACGATTTGATAACGAAGACTTCTAGTAAATTTAACAAAATAGTTTTAGCTTCGAAAGCGTTAAAATTTACTAAACTAACTCACAACACACAATGAAAAAATTATTGCTATTACTAGTAATGGGTTGCACTCTTATTAGTTTTGGTCAGATACCATCATATTATAATGATGTTAATCTTTCTTTATCTGGTCAATCTCTAAAAAGCGAATTAGCTACTAAAGTGACAAACACCCAAACAAATATATTATCCTATACTCCAGGAGTTTGGGATGCCTTAAAACAAACAGATCTTGATCCTACCAACTCTTCTAGAGTTGTTCTTATTTACGGATTTAGTGATACAGATGGCAATTCTACAACTGATAGAACAAGAGGAATCAATAATAATGGAGGAGGTTCTACCGATTGGAATAGAGAACATACATATCCAAAATCTTTAGCGAATCCTAATTTAGGAACTACAGGAGCGGGTGCAGATGCACATAATTTAAGGCCATCGGATGTCCAAAGAAACTCTAGTAGAGGAAGTCGTAAATTTGCAGATGGTTCTGGGAATTCTGGAACGACTTCGCAAGGACATTGGTATCCAGGAGATGAATTTAAAGGTGATGTAGCTCGAATGATGATGTTTATGTACATACGATATGGTAATCGATGCCTACCTTCTAATGTAGGAATAGGAGCATCAGTATCTGGTGATACTAATATGATTCAGTTGTTTCTGGAATGGAATGCTGATGATCCTGTTTCTCAATTAGAGTTACAACGAAATCCAATCATCGAGAATTTACAAGGAAATAGAAATCCTTTTATTGATAACCCTGCATTTGCCACTCAGATTTGGGGAGGACCACAAGCAGAGGATCGTTTTGGAACAGCTGGAAGTGATACACAAGCGCCAAGCATTCCTTCAGCTTTAGTAGCATCTAACACAACTACAACATCTACTCAATTATCCTGGAATACCTCTACGGATAATATTGGAGTTACAGGCTATGATGTATATCGTAATGGATCATTTTTAAATTCAACGACTACAACAAATTATCCGGTAACCGGATTATCCGCAGCTACAACATATAGTTTTTCTGTACGAGCGAAAGATGCTGCTGGTAATGTATCGGCATTTAGTAGTTCCATTAATGTTACAGCAGAAAATACATCTGGGGGCGGAAATACACTTTGTAATTCGACAATAACTTCTTTCCCTTATACCGAAAGTTTTGAAAACACCTTGGGGGCCTGGAAGCAAGCCACCTCTGGAGATGATTTTAATTGGGCAATTCGTTCTGGGAGTACACCATCTTCTAATACCGGTCCAAGTTCCGCAAATGCAGGTTCATATTATATCTATATGGAATCTTCCACTCCTAATTATTCTAACAAGAGAGCAATAGTGTATTCACCTTGTTACGATATTACGAATGCAAGTCTGGCTACTTTTTCATTTAAATATCATATGTATGGTACTTCAGCTATGGGAAGTTTAACCTTAGAGGCAAGCCTTGATGGAACTACTTGGACATCAATCTGGAGTACATCCGGAAATCAAGGAAATTCTTGGAAGACCGCCACTATAGATTTAGCTTCTTACGCGGGTGAAAAAGTGCAGTTACGTTTTAATGGAATTACAGGGACCACTTGGCAAGGGGATATGGCTGTTGATGCTGTCAATTTTTCTACTTCGGGAAATACCGGTGGTGGATCAACTACTACTGACGTTAACCTAAGAATTACTTTTGATAACTATCCAGAAGAAACAAGTTGGGAAATAAGAAACAATAATAATCAAGTAGTATATTCTGGTGGTACTTATGGTGCTCAAGCGGACGGTTCGACTCTCAATATATTAAGAACTTTGGATACAGGATGTTATACATTGATTGTAAAAGATGTTTATGGCGACGGAATTTGTTGTAATTATGGCAACGGTTCTTATGCTTTAACAGATTCTTCTAGTGGAACGATATTAGTTTCTGGAGGATCTTTTGGAACACAAGATAGTAACAATTTCTGTGTAGGTTCTGCATCACGGAATTTTTCTGAAACGACTGTAAAAGAAATGAAGCCTACTGTATTTAATTTTAGGTTTTATCCTAATCCGGTTATAGGAGAAGTGATAATACAATTAGAGAATACAGAAAAAGCGGATTATAAAATAATAAATCAAATAGGTCAAGTTATAAAAGTAGGAAAAGTCATAAAAGAACCAATTAAACTTAATGGATTACCATCGGGTATGTATTTTATCTCTGTTAATGACGGAAAACGAACCGTGAGTAAGAAGTTTGTAAAAAAATAAGCAAAGAAAAATCAAATCCAAGAGCGCAAGCTAGTTAATTTTGCGCTTTTGGATTTAATTTAAAATATGTATACGAGTTTGTGTTATATACTTTTAATTTAATCGTAAATGTATTATTTCAGTTGTTGTAACAACTTCTCCGCAACAAGTTCTGACGAAGCAGGATTTTGTCCAGTAATTAATAATCCGTCTTCTATAGCGTATGGACTCCAGTCCGCTTCTTTAGAATATGTACCTCCATTAGCTATTAACATGTCTTCTACAAGAAAAGGTACTACCTTCGTTAATTGAACAGCTTCCTCTTCCGTATTAGAAAATCCAGTTACTTTTTTCCCTTTTACTAAAGGCTCTCCGTTAGTTCCCTTAGTATTCTTAAAAATTGCCGGTGCGTGACATACTGCGCCTACTGGTTTATTTTGATTATAGAAGGCTTCAATTAAGGCAATAGAGTTCTTGTCTTCGGCTAAATCCCATAAAGGACCGTGACCACCTGGGTAGAAAACAGCATCGTAATCATCAGGATTCACATTAGCTAGTTTGGCAGTATTAGCAAGAATAGTTTGTGTTTCTTGATCTTCGTTAAATCTTTTAGTAGCCGGTGTCTGGAAATCTGGCAATTCACTTTTTGGGTCAATTGGTGGTCGTCCGCCTTTTGGAGAAGCAATCGTTATCTCTACACCTTTATCCTTTAAAAAATAATAAGGCGAAGCAAATTCTTCTATCCAAAATCCTGTTTTTTCTCCTGTATTCCCTAAATCACTATGACTAGTTAATACGAATAATACTTTCTTCACGATTTCTGTTTTTTTAATTATTTCTTTGGTTTCTGTTTTTTTAGCTTCTGTGTTTTTTCCGCACGAAGTTAATAGTATAATAGCCGCAGCTATTCCTATGATTTTTTTCATTAATAATCCTTTAATTAATTCTTTGTATTATATTATTTACAGGATCAAAATTAAGCCAACTTTAAACGTAAAAAAATGATCTATGATAAGAAAGGAATTAATTTCTGGCAATTTCTTTTCGTACTCTACTCAGGCTTTCTGATGTGATTCCTAGATATGAAGCGATATGGTAATTTTTAACCAGTTGCTCTATATTCGGGTAAGTATTTACAAAATCAATATACTGCTCTTTAGCTGTTTTAGATAGATCACCTATAATTCTTTTCTGAAAAGAACCAATGTAAGATTCGGTTTTGATTCTAAAGTAACGTTCTATATTGGGGATTTCATCAAAAATCTCGATCATATCTTCTCTAGAAAGCCTTAAAAGAGATGCATCTTGGATACATTCAATCTGGAGAATTGCTTTTTCCTTTTTGAAAAACGCTGTGTAATCACCAATCCACCAATCTGTGATTGCAAATTGTATCGTATGTTCTTTTGAAGATTTGTCTGTGAAAAATGAACGTAAACATCCCTGCTGAACGTAGTATTGAAAATTAGCAGTGTCATTAGGATATAGTAAGATTTCTCCTTTTGTAACCTTTGTTTCTTTCAGCTTGCTGCTAATTATTTTTTTATCTTCTTTGCTTAGCAGTAAACCTTTAAAAATTTCTTCGAAGTTCATATGGATATAATTACTTAGCAACAGTTTTATACAAACCTTTGTGTCGTTTAGATAGGACTTGTTTTTTGTTGTATAAAAGTATTAAAAAGAATTTCTTATAATCAAAAAACCCAATTACATTTCTGTAATTGGATTCTAATATTCTTGTAAATTAAATATATATGCTTAATTGTTTAACATTACAGGCATAACCAACATTGTAACGGTTTCTCCTTCATCCAATCCATCTGTTGGCGTAAGAATTCCAGCTCGATTTGGTAGAGACATCTCTAATTGTACATCATCTGCATTAAGATTGTTTAACATCTCACTTAAGAAACGAGAATTAAAACCTATCTGCATATCATCGCCTTGGTAATCACAAGTCAGACGTTCTTCTGCTTTATTAGAATAATCGATATCTTCTGCAGAGATGTTCAATTCGGCACCTGCGATTTTTAAACGGATTTGATGCGTAGTTTTATTAGAGAAAATAGAAACTCTACGAACCGAGTTCAGAAACTGATTACGTGCAATAGTTAATTTATTTGGATTCTCTTTAGGGATTACGGCTTCGTAATTAGGGTATTTACCATCAATTAATCTACAGATCAACTGCGTTTCATCAAAAGTGAATTTCGCATTAGATTCATTATATTCAATCAATACATCTGTGTCACTACCTGCTAGGATACCTTTAAGAAGGTTTAGTGGTTTCTTCGGCATAATAAATTCAGCAGCTTGAGAAGCTTGTACATCCTCACGAGAATACTTTACTAATTTATGAGCATCGGTAGCCACAAAAGTTAAACTCTCAGTAGAGAACTGAAAAAACACACCACTCATCACAGGTCTAAGATCATCATTCCCTGTGGCAAAAATCGTCTTACTAATTGCTGTTGCTAAAATATCTCCCAAAAGTGTAGTCGAACTTGGATCTTCTAATTCTACCGCTTTAGGAAATTCTTCTCCATCTGCATATGCAAGCGCATATTTACCGTGATTAGAGCTTATTTCTATAGTATTATTGTCTCCCGCTACAAACGTAAGAGGTTGTTCAGGAAACGTTTTTAATGTTTCTAATAATAACTTTGCAGGTACAGCAATAATTCCTTCATCAGAAGATTCTACCTCTAATTTAGCCGACATAGTAGTCTCTAAGTCAGAAGCTGAAACAGTTAAGGAGTTATTATCTAATTCGAATAAAAAGTTATCTAAAATCGGTAAAGTATTACTGTTATTGATAACTCCACCCAATACCTGAAGTTGTTTTAATAAATACGAACTGGAAACTATGAATTTCACCCGTTTAATTTTTTTAGATTAGTACTGTTTTTACAGTAGCTATCGTTTAATAGCTTACGCAAATATAATTGTAATCTACAAGGATTTCGTTATGCTAAAAACGTTAGTTATTAACAAACGGCTAGGAGTTATTGACTATAGTTGATTAGATATAGGGATAAGGATTAACATGTAATTATTATATGTTACTAAATAGATCATTTATAAATACTAAGTCTTCTAATTAAGTGTATATATCTAATGTAAAAAAACCATACCGGTTATAGTATTCTTGGTTTATTGATTAACTTCTAAGCCTAAACTGGTGTTAGTTTTTGTAAAAGATCACGACCTATTTGGAGAAAAATCCTTATTCAAATATTATGTCATCAAATTTTCAACTTACACTATTCATATTGTTGATGAGTAATCTACTCTTGGCTCAAAAAACTACTGATCCTGATAACCAAAGTGAGGAATTAGGAAAAGTACGATGGTTGCGCAACTATGATGATGTTATGACGCTTGCCAAAAAAGAAAATAAAGATGTACTCATCTTATTTCAGGAAGTTCCAGGTTGTAGTACTTGTCGTAATTATGGCCATAATGTTTTAAGCCATCCTCTTATAGTAGAGGCTATAGAAAATTCATTTGTGCCATTAGCCATATTTAATAATAAAGGTGGTAAAGATGCACAAATACTTCGTAAGTATAATGAGCCTAGTTGGAATAACCCTGTAATTCGTATTGTTAATAGCCACGGTGATGATGTGGTAAATCGCATTGGGAATGATTATTCAGCACTACGCTTATGCAAAAGTATACAGCAAGCTTTGATAGCAAAAGGACAGATTGTACCTGAATATATTAATTTATTGGAGCAGGAATTGTTAGGAACGAATCCCAATAAGGCCTATTATAAAATGTCTTGTTTCTGGACTGGAGAAAAAGAATTGGGAAAATTACCAGCAGTGCTAAATACCGAATCAGGTTTTATTAACCATAGTGAAGTGGTAGAAGTTACATATAACCCTAAAGAAATGACCAAAGCAGCATTAGATGCTTATGCAAAATCTAATGACATGGGCTTGATTGATAATAAACAATCTTTTATACCTTCGCCAAAAGATGTTCATTATTATTTACAACAGACTAAGTTTATATACTTGCCGCTTACAGAACTTCAGAAAACAAAAATTAATAGTGCTTTGGGTAATGGCCAACCAACAAAACATTTTTTGAGTCCTAAACAACAGAAATGGTTAAAAAAAATAAAAAAGAATAGTGAAGTTTTGTTTAATACGGATTTCACCAAAGCTTGGACGAAAAAAAATAAAGAATTAGAGACTATTTAGTTTTCATATTTATTGCGTTATAAATTGGATGTTTATGTCATTCCCTTTTTTACGGCAGGTCATTTTTATTTGTGCATATTGGGAAATAGAAGTGCTTATTTACCCTTTATAAGTTTATCAGTATAATGCGCTTTGTGTTTAGGTTGCGCAAAACGTTTTTCATTAAAGGATTTAGAGGCTCCTTTAGCAATGGATAATGATTGCCAATCTTCATCGCAGATCATTTTTCCAAGAAATACGATTTGTCCTACGTGATACGAGTAATGTGCTAATTGTCGATTGATCGCTTCGGTGATGCTATGCTCAATATTTCGGATATAAATAGGTTGATCAAAATTCGTTTCATTTACACTATCCAGAGCTTCAAACAGACATTGCCAACCTTCGTTCCATTTAGCCAATAATTCCTCTTTTGTTTTGATATCATTTTCGAATTCTGCATCACGTGCTCGCCATTCTTTTTCTCCGTCCGATGTAAGAAAATCTGTCCAGCGAGATTTCATATTACCCCAAAGATGTTTTACAATTGTAGAGATACTATTACAATCTTTATTATACTGCCAGAATAAACGATCATAGTCAACGATCTGATCTATTGTTTTTTCTCCTAAAGATTTATAATAAAGAAACTGCTTCTTTATTCCTTCTAAATAAGTAGTTGCATTCATTGTTTTTCATTTAGCTTAATAATATAAGCAATTTCTTAAGGATTTGGAATATTTAGGAAGAACTACCTGAGCAATTGCATTTAGAAAATGACAAAAAACATAAAAACTTGTCATTCCGGCGTAGGCCGGAATCTAAAAAAACCGGGAAAAAGTTTAAAATGTGGTTTTCGTGCTTTTCTTTTTTAGTTTTAAAACACGATAGTTTGATTATCAATAATGACATTGAAGTAATTTGCACCTTTCTTATGATAGAGATTTATATGCTACGAATAAGGGAACAAAAATAACTTTATGACTTGGACATCTGATTCTCCATATAATTATTTATTATGCTTACTTCTTTTTTCTAAGTACAATTCCATTAAGCCACATATCACCGTTATCTTCAAGATTCTTAAAGGTAATAGTAACCGGAGTTGATCCAGAAGAATTAAAAACAGACTTGATATGGAATGGTTTTCTTTCTCCTGTAGAGGTAGGGTCATAATGTTTTACAACATGATCGTCTGCTTTCTTAGAAAATGTACCCTCTTGATCTTCAATAGTAACCTTTATGTCATTGACGGGTTTATTATTTTTTCTGGTTTCTTGATGGTATGTTTCTAAGTAATATTTTCCCTTTTCTAGATTCGTTATCATTAGTTTAATTTCCTTATCGGTTGTATATATGCCATCTGCAGATACAAACCCCAAGTCCCCGATGATAGAGCTATTACGATGCCATTTTATAGAATCTTTGGTACTGATCTGGATTGTCATTTCACCCCCATAAGAAGCATTCTTATATATTAATTCTTTATTTGAAGTTCCTGACCATCTTATCCAATCATGTTCCACTAATTGTCCTTCGCCACCGATATCTAATTTTAAAATAGGGTAATCAAAAATAGGAAGTGCGTTCTTTTGTATTTCATCAGAAATAAATTGATTTGTATTAATTGTAACTTTTCCTGACTTTAAACCTATTGCGCTAGCTTTTATGGTAATCGTACCAGGATTGTCTTTTCCTCTAATATAGACGGAGGCTACCCCGTCAAACACCCTAGCTGGATTTGCATTTATTTTTCCGTTATCCACAATTTCACCTTCTCCGGAAATGTCAAATTGAATTTTATTGGTTGCCGAAGTTACTATCTCACCATTTTTATCTACGATTGATGCGTGCACCAATCTCATATCGGAGCCACCTGCATAAAATGGCTGATTTTCAATATTAAAATTTATTTTTATCTGATAAGGTTTTTCTTCCTTTTTGCGCACATGCTCTAGTACCTTGCTTCCATTTGTATAGCCTTCTGCTTTAAGAGTTCCTTCTTTCCAATTAAACATAAAGGTAAAGGATGGGTGATCGAGATTTGCTTTAGTATTATCCGTATCCGGTCTTTGTTTGGCTATAAGTTTTCCGTTATGATACAACCATACTTCCTGGCAATTACTATACACTCTTACTTTCCCCTCTTTAGAAGCAGTTTCATTGGCGATATGGACTACAGGTAGAGTTGTTAACTCGGATTGATACCAATAATATACAGGTTTGGGTACTCGATATGCGCTTAAAACTGCATACGTAGTCATATAATCTCTGTCTCTGCGGTCGTCACGTCTCATCAAATGATTGTAATCTGCGCCTAGCCAAGATATTGCGGCTATATTTTCTTTACGACCTTTATATCTGGAGATATGAAATTGATTGACTTCTGCATCGGGAGAACTACCATGTTCCATAACCATTTCAAAATCACTTTCTGTAAATTCTGTTCTTCGGTAGTCCATAGTTGCATATACATCCGTAATTCCGGCATTTACAATGCCGTTCCAAGGACTAGAGGAAGAGGCGGTTAATCGAAACGGGTCTTCTTCTTTAGTTACGTGTTGCATTCTAGGTACAGGGCCTCTATGATTGATGCCTGCACCCCAAAAAACAATTGACGGGTGGTTTCTATGGTTTCTAATCATGACTCTGGTAGCTGTATCCAACTTAGAAAACCAAGCTTCATCACCCCATTCTATCCATGTAGATGGTTCTTCATACACGAGCATTCCTAAAGCATCACATGCCTTAATAAAGGCATCATCCTGAGTATAGTGGGAAAGCCTAATAATATTCATCCCTGCTTTTTTGTACTGCAAGGCTTCATTATAATGAAATGAATTAGGAACGGCATCACCAATATTTGGGTAATTTTGATGTCGGTTTACTCCAACAAGAAAAATCGGTTCTCCATTGAGCACAAATCCTTTTCCTTCAACTAGTTTAAAGGTCCTAAAACCAAAAGTATTTTCAACAAAATCTACAGGAATATCGTTTTCATCATACACTATTGTATTTGCGCGATACAAATAAGGAGAATCTGGTGACCAGGCATTAAAATCTTCATCCACAATAGAAGTAGTTTGTCTAAACGTATGTTCTGTATTAGAAGGTATCGATGCCGTTTGAGTTATTTTTTTGATTACATATCCCTTTGCATCAATAATACTAGTTACAATTTTGCAGGAAGTTGTTTTAGTATGTTCATTGGCCACAGTTGTTTTTATAGAGACAGTACCGTTATTTTTATTTACTGTGGGAGTGGTTATATGGACTCCTGCATCAAACTTTTCCCAATTATACGTTATATGTAACCTATTTGTTGTTACCAAGTAGACATCCCGATAGATTCCACCGTACTTTATAAAATCTGTTCTATGAGGATCTGGGGAGATAGTTTCATCAAAACGATTATCCGCCTTAACCACAATCAGATTTTCTTTTCCTACTTTAATATATTTACTAATATCAAAATGAAAAGGAATATACCCATTGATTCTATGCTCACCTACTTTTTTTCCATTCACCCATAATTCGGTGGCATTATGTACACCTTCAAATTCTAGAAAAACTTTATCGGTGGCTATAGTAGGTATTTTTATCTTTTTGCGATACCAACCAACATCTCTTAAGTACTTTTTTTGCTCCCAATTTTCTGTAATACTATCCATTTCATAAGAAACAAGTTGTAGCGTATGAGGAACTGAAACGTTTTTCCAAGCGGAATCATCAAAATCAAAGGATTCTGGGCTACCAGAGACATCTCCCAAATGAAATTTCCATCCGATATTAATATTGGTTTTAGTTCTATCTGTTTTTGGGTATCCCTCTGGCAATAGAGAAGAAGTTTGAGAAATTATTGAAAGCGGAAGCATCGATAACAATAACCAAAATTTAGTAGTGAAATTCATGCTTATCTGGTTTTATTAGATTTCCAAGTTCTAAAATATTTTATATGATATTCTCCATCCAAACGATCATTATCAGGTAAAGCACCAAACCATTTATTGGATTCGTTGTTAATATTTATTTCAAGAGGTTGATGCCAGTGTGTGTTTTTTGCTTCGCGAAATAAGATTCCGTCTATATAAAAACGAATATATTCTTTGGTCCATTCTAATCCCCAAACATGATAGTCTTTTTGAAGTTCTTCTGGGAAATAAAATTTCTTGGTTCTAGAAAAATGTTTTTTCACATCTCCTTTATCTTTTGGAGCTCTAAACACGTGGATATTGGAGTTAAGATCGTTGCGATTATAATCAAGGCCTGGTGCATTTTCACAAATGTCAATTTCAGTCCACCAATCTTTAGTAGCATTAGCCATCCAAAATCCCGATACCCAAGGTGCATTCATCAACTTCAGTTCTGCTTCGAAATATCCATATAAAAACTTGTTTTTACTTTGAACAAATCCTGAAGTATGGGTATAATCATCTGGTAATTTATCCTTGCCATGTTTATTAACTCTCATCACCAATTCACCATTTTCCAAGGCAACATTGGATTTATGGAAAAATGTAGGTTGTCTTCCTTTCCATTTTGGGTTATAGTCATACCATTTATCAGAATTTATAGAACTTCCATCAAATTCATCAGAATACGCTTTAAGAAGTTTCCATCTTTCTTTGTTATTTTGATCAGAAAGTGGAAACAGATCTGTAGTTCTTTTTACTCGTGTTGTGATGTCAACCGAATCTACATAATTTTTTGGTGGAATTGTTAAATCTTGTGCCTGCGTAACTAAGGAAGTGATAAGGCTTGTAAGGAATATTATAAGTGTGTTTTTTTGCATCATTATAAAGGATATAATTTCTTTATAAAAGTAATTCATGACTGGTCAAAAGTAGCTTCTGTTGTATTTTTAAATACCACAAATGTTCATAGAATGAAAACTCGTCTTAATTTTTTATTAATTAATCCCAATTTCCTATTCTAAATGATATGTTTCATCTGGCTTTTCATATAGAATAATATGAAGACTTGATTTCCTTGAAAATAAAGTACAGGAACTATAACAATAGTCAGTATTTGACTATTTTAAATCTACGGTTGTTATGTTCTTTAGGATTCATTTATTTTAACAGATCATCATTTATGACACAATAAATTGATACAACTTTGTTCAGGGAATTTTGATTTATTTTTTTGAAGATAGGATTAGTTAAATAACAGAATTGTAACATTTTAACGATATTATAGTTGTAATTTTAAAGGGAATATTTGTGTTAATGGTTCTTTGGTTAACATAAATCAATTTATTCAATTTAAATTCTTAAAACCTTTATTATGAAAAAAATGATGAATTCAATTTCCGGAATTAAAACATTATCAAAGTCTTACCAACAAAAGATAAATGGCGGTAGCCGCCCTGTTGCCTCTTGTGCTATAGGGGGATGTTGTGTTTTTTACATAGGAGGTCCTGGTAATGCCTGTGTGATTCCTTCTGTTAGTGGCGAAGCATGTTTTGGTATTGTAGAAAACGGAATATGTTGTGTATAACCAATCACTTTTAACGATAAGAAAACTCTATCAAAAGAGTTTTCTTATTGATTAAATATTATAAATTTATTTTTGATATTTCTTCTTTCTAATAAATGAGAAAGCAAAACCAAACAACCCAAGAATCAATAACGGAATAATAATATTGATCACTTGCCAGAAGGTTCGGTTTTCTACTACTTTTTCGATGTCAAGAAAAGCAATGTTTATTTCTTTCCCTCTTACTTCTGTTAAACCAGAATCATCTAGTAAATAATTTACCGTATTTAATAAAAATTCCTTGTTTCCGTATTGTAGGTTTAGATAAGGATCATATCCCAATGTAATAGGTCTTCCTTTTCTAATTCCATTTTTCATTACATCCCCATCTGCAATTACTACCATTTTAGTTGCTGCGCTTTCATTTTTAGCATTAGTAAGCTTAAAAGGTTTTACGCGATCTTTGTAGGCAGATTTAAAACTACCTTCTAATAAAACGGCCAGATTATGATTACCATCTATATAACTCGCAATATCTGGTTTTTGCCCTATAATATTATCTAACCTTATTTCTGCGGGAATTCCTTCTAATTTAGATCTTTCAGAACTGGTTAATAAAATGGTTTTTTGAACTCCGTTTTTTAAAGTATCAATCTGATTCGAAAATTCGAATTTTACAGATTCTATATTCTTAACAATAGGATGTTTACTAGAGCTTTTCGTTAATGAAGAATAAAACCAAGGGTGCGGTGTGAATTGAGTATCATTTCCTTGACCAGAAGCAAGCATTAATGGAGCAGAGTAGAGGTCATTAACTAAAACAGGATTTATTCGCACTCCGTAAGAAAATAAAGCATCTCCTAATCTAAGATCTTGCATAAATGCTACTGCTGTTCCTTGTGATTTCTGAGTAAATAAACTATCAATTTCCATAGCGACCGACTCTACTAACCAAAGAGATTTACCGCCTTCCATGATAAATTGATCTAATACATATTTTTCATTTTCAGAAAATGGCTGTGTGGGTTTAGCATTAATAACAAGATCGAATTTTTGTAAATCTTGCAATGTTTTTTCTGGGTTCGAAGAAACAGAGTCCAATGTAAAAGCTCCAACGAAATAATATTCTTGTAGTGTTTTTATAAAATCCGCTATTTTCACATCAGGTAATTGTCCATTTCCTTTAATGACTGCTATTTTATGTTTTTTAGGGTGAATCAATTTTTTTAAAGCATCAGCAAAAACATATTCTAATTGTTGGATAGAATTATTAACTCTTTCTTCGGTAGTTGCGCCAATAGTGTTTTTTACCAAAGCTACTTTAACACTTCTGTTCTGATAATTCATAATCGCCCATGGAACAACGGTTTCTATTGCCGTTTTTCCATTTTCCTGAACACTCACTTCCATGGGAGTAAGTCCGAGTCTTTGTAGTTCCTCTAACGTTTCTTTTCTAAATTCTTCTTCTTCAATTGGATTGGTAAAGACATACTGTATTTTTGGATTTATAGCATTGAATTCTTCTAATATCTGTTTCGTTTCTGCTTGTAATCGTCTAAATTCTGAAGGGAAGTCACCTTCTAACAAAACATCGATAGAAATAGGAACTTCTGCTTCAGCTAGTAAGTTTTCTGTAGCTTCAGAAAGTGTAAAACGATGATCAGCAGTAAGATCAAAACGACTGTACAGGCTGCTTCCTCCAAGATTAATCAATATAACTGCAATAGCACCGAAAGAAGCAAGTTTCAGGATGTTTTTTCTGGAATATTTCTTTAGTACAATGGTCGTTAAAAACACAAACAATGTAATAATGCTTGCGAAATAAATGATATCTCTAGTATCTAAAACTCCCTGACTAATACGTTCATAATGCAACTGAATTCCTATTTGTTCTATAGTGTAATCCGTAGCGCCTAATAGTTGATAATTGGCTAATCCACTAAATCCAAAATAGAATAAAAAACAAAGAAATATACCGATCAGAAAAGCTACTATCTGATTGTTTGTTATTGATGATGAAAACGTTCCAATGGCCGTATAAGAAGCACTAAGAAGGAAGAGAGCGATGTAAGATCCAGTCGTACTGCCTACATCCAGATTTCCTATCGGATTTCCTAATTGATGAACAGTGATTATATATAATAAACTGGGAATTAATGCAATCACGATAAGGAAAAGACTTCCTATATATTTTCCCGAGACTAATTGCCAATGTCTTATGGGTTTGGTTAATAAAAGTTCTAGAGTGCCTTGTTTTCTCTCCTCGGCAATGCTACGCATAGTTATTGCTGGAATCAAAAATAACAAGATCCATGGAGCGATTAAAAAGAATGGAGAAAGATCAGCAAAGCCACTGTCAAGAACATTAAACTGTCCTTTGAATACCCATAAAAAGAGTCCGTTAAGTACTAGGAATAGTCCTATCACCAAATACCCTACAGCCGAGGCAAAAAATGTATTTATTTCTTTTCTTATTATTGCTAGCATTCTTTACAAAATTATGAGTTATGAGTTGTAGAGTTTAGAAAAATAAAATGCATACCTCTTTATTCTGAACCCCAAACTTGTTCTACACTCCAGGCTTCTGGTTTTTGGTTAAACTTATTTTTTGTGTTTGCCCAAACACCTTTAAATAACGAAGAGTTTCTGTAGTTATTGAGATGCTCTTCAGATTCCCAATGACTATAGGTAAAAAACTGGTTGGTTTGATGGATATCTCGTATCAATTTTAGGTGCAAGCATCCTTCAAAATTTCGAATTTTATCTTTATTCTGATCGAAATTCTCCAAAAAAGCATCTATTTGTTCAGGAATGAACCCCAATTTTACAATCCGTATGATCATTTTAGTTTTTTAGGTGATGACAAAGCTATAAAGTTCCTTAATAACTTTTATTATTATTTATGATGTTTTCAAAATCATTAATTTCAAAACTACTTTCAAAAGCCCAAAATATTGTTGATTTTATTCTTTTATCCTCTATTAAAAACTCTATAGTGCATGTAACAATGTTGAAGCCTAATAATCTGATGTTCGATTTTTGGACAGTAAACTTTCTAATGTGTTCTAATGATATTTTACTGTTTCCTCTTTTAGAATTTATGTAAAGAAATTGTCTGTCATATATTAGTTTTTCCGAATCTTTAACAGTCTTTATCGTGATTAGATATACAACAAGTGTAATGATACTTATTGCAGTAACTAACCAAATTGATAGATGTTTAAGAAGTACAATTGAGATTACAACTCCCAGAATTCCCAATATCACAGGAAGAAAAAGTTTAATGAAAATATTATGTTTGGAAAGTTCTGTCAATTTTTTGTTTTAAATTTTCAAAGCTACAAAGTTCTGTAAAGTTTTTTAGTTTATTAGCATTGGAGTATTTTCTAAAGATCTAACTATCCAAAGCTATAGAAATCTTACCAACTCAAAAACTCCCATACTCAAAAACTAATTCACTCAAAAGTAATACTCACCGTATCACGATAATGCAATCCGAATAAACTAGAAGCCCCACCAACAGTTTTTGGATTACTTTTATAAATGGCTAGTTCTAAATATCCAGATGAATTGAAGACTGCTAGTTTCTTTCCATCTTCTTCACGCTTACTTTTTTCAATATTAAAATTTATAGCATCACTATATCGCTCATAAATAGTACTGAAAACTGCACTTCTGGCGGTAATTTTAAATTCACGTCCTTTTCCTACATCTTCAAAAAGTTTACGGGTAATATTGGTAATTAGATTTCCGTAGTTATCAATATAGATAATACTTCCTACAATTTGTTTATCTCCAACATTGACAATTGGAGTAATTCCTTTTATTAATTTGATATCTGTAATTGATTTCCCAATAACTTCTAGTGTTCCTCCACGAGCAATGTGGCAGGCTACTGTTACAAAAACATCTAGTACGGGAAAATTTGTGCCAATCGCATCATGTATATTAATTTCTACAATTTTTTCTGGTCTAAATTCTGAAGCAATTAAAGAAATCAATCCATTATTAGCACAGATAAAGTAGTGATCATCAAGCTTTACGGCAATGTGTTTGTTTTCTGGATTCAGTTCACTGTCAATCCCAATGATATGGATACTTCCTTTCGGAAAACTCTTATAAGCATTTTGGATAATGTAGGCTGCCTCTATAATGTGGAATGGCGAAATTTCATGAGAAATGTCTACAACTGTAGCCTGTGGTAGTTCGGTATAGATAGCACCTTTAACCGCAGACACAAAGTGATCTTTGATTCCGAAATCAGTAGTTAAAGTTATTATTGGCATCTATAAGAATTGTTAATATCTTTTAATTATAAGCGCTTAAAAATATGTAAATTTGCTATGAAGTTATTCAAAGTTTTTTTGAATCCAGGAATTTGTAATAAAAACATACGAGTTTATCATTTTCGACCACTTAATATCTTTTATGATCTTAAAAAAAGTTTCAACGTTAGTACGTTTTTCATTTTTGATTCCCCGGCAAAAACTTCAAACAATCCCGATAGCTATTGGGAGAACAAACTTAGTCAATCCAAAAAACAATTCATACTAAAATTTCTATAGCTTTTGAACGAACTTATTATTGAACTGACAGAAATCAATCCACGGGAGTTTTTCGGACTTCAGAATAGTAATATTCAATTACTGAAAAAATATTTCCCAAAACTTAAAATTGTAGCCAGAGGAAGTAAACTAAAGGTATATGGTGATGAAGATATGCTCGAAGAATTTGATATGCGCTTAAATATGCTTTTAGAGCATTTTGGAAAGTATAATAAATTGGATGAGAATGTGATCGAGCGTGTACTTACCAGTGATAGCAAAGCGGATTATGAAACATCTGCAGTTAGTGGAGAAACCTTGGTTCACGGAGTAGGAGGTAAAGCCATTAAAGCGCAGACGGCAAATCAGCGTAAACTGGTAGAGTTGACCTACAAAAATGATATGGTTTTTGCTATTGGACCAGCGGGAACTGGTAAAACATATACTGGAGTAGCATTAGCAGTAAAAGCACTAAAAGAAAAACAAGTAAGAAGAATAATCCTTACACGTCCCGCTGTAGAAGCAGGAGAGAATCTTGGATTTTTACCAGGAGATTTAAAAGAAAAATTGGATCCGTATATGCAACCATTATACGATGCATTACGAGATATGATTCCTGCAGAAAAACTAGAAAGTTTTATAGAAAAAGGAGTGATACAAATTGCGCCTATGGCTTTTATGCGTGGTCGTACATTAGATAATGCCTTTGTAATTCTTGATGAAGCACAGAATACAACGCATGCGCAAATGAAGATGTTCCTGACACGTATGGGTAAAAATGCCAAATTTATGATTACTGGTGATCCGGGACAGATTGATTTACCACGTAGGGTAACCTCTGGTCTAAAAGAAGCGCTATTAGTATTAAAAGGAGTTTCTGGAATCGGAGTCATACACCTAGATGATAAGGATGTGATCCGTCATAAACTAGTGAAAAAGGTGATTGCGGCCTATAAAGAAATAGAAAATAGAAACGATTAATTTTAATTAAGAATTAAGAATAATAGAATTAAGTTTAAATAGGATATACTTTTCTCTTTGCGACTTAGATTCTTAGATACTTTGCAACTTTAAAAAAAATGAGTACCATAGTTGACACCAATTACAATTTTCCAGGACAGAAATCTGTTTATAAAGGAAAAGTTAGAGAAGTATATAATATCAATGACGAATTATTAGTCATGATTGCTACAGATCGTTTATCGGCCTTTGATGTGGTTATGCCAAAAGGAATTCCGTTTAAAGGGCAAATCCTAAATCAGATTGCTACACAAATGATGAAAGCCACCGAAGATTTAGTTCCTAATTGGTTAATAGCTACTCCAGATCCTAATGTAGCGGTTGGTCATCTTTGTGATCCCTTTAAAGTAGAAATGGTGATCAGAGGATATCAATCAGGTCATGCTGCTAGAGAGTATAAAGCTGGTAAAAGAATATTATGTGGTGTGCCAATGCCAGAAGGAATGAAGGAAAACGATAAATTTCCTGAACCTATTATCACTCCTTCTACCAAAGCAGATAATGGAGAACACGATGAGGATATCTCTAGAGAAGAAATTTTAGCAAAGGGAATTGTTTCTGAAGCTGATTATGTAGTGTTAGAAGATTATACCAGAAAACTATTCCATAGAGGAACAGAGATTGCTGCAGAGCGAGGATTGATTTTGGTGGATACTAAATACGAATTCGGAAAAACGAAAGATGGAAAAATTGTGCTGATTGATGAAATCCATACACCAGATTCTTCTCGTTATTTCTATGCAGATGGCTATGAAGAAAGACAACAAAAAGGCGAAGCACAAAAGCAATTATCCAAAGAATTTGTAAGACAGTGGCTAATCAGTAATGGTTTCCAAGGTAAAGAAGGGCAGCAAATCCCTGATATGAATGAGGAGTATATCAGTTCTGTATCCGATCGATATATCGAATTATTCGAAAATATTACTGGTACCTCTTTTGGGAAAGCAGATGTTTCTGATATTGATAGTAGGATAAATGAGAATGTGTTGGAGTATCTGAAGCGCTAAATAAAATTACTTTTGTTATTTATAAATTAATATTCAAGATTGTTGGATTCCAGCCAAAGTCTATCCTGAGCGAAAGTCGAAGGGTTGGAATGACAATGGTTTAATATAAATAAGTTATGTCATTCCGGACTTGATCCGGAATCTATTAGAAATGATAAGATTTCGTATTGTATGATGTCATTCCAGACTTGATCTGGAATCCACAAAAAATAGTATACTAGGGCTTCTTAATTTTTGGTTCTCAATTCTTGTCTACGCATTGGCATTTGATCGATTTGGTCAAAAATTTGAGAAGATGATATGACCTTGTTAGACTCTAATTTGGCACCTCCATCCAATCCTATAAGAATAATTTTGAAGTCTTCGTTGGATGAATTGTACTTTGTATAAAGCGTATTATTTTTAATAATATCACTTTTTTTAATTCCTTTTTGATAGGAGCTAGGTACTATCCTATATACGACTAGTTTTCTCTCTTGTAAGTCATTAACCTTAGTGCTGAATTCACTGAGTTGTTTTGTTAGTTGGGAGTTTTTATATGAATCTGCTAATACCAAAATCACACGATCTTTCCATTGGTGTTGATTAAGATCTTGAGAGAAAGATACTATCGGGAGAATCATTAAAAAGAATATCCAAATTTTCATTGAAATAAGATACAAAAAAATCAAGTGATTAAGAATTTCAATTTCATATACTTACCCTTCGGCCCCGCTCAGGGTTCGAAGTGAATTAGGATTTGAAGGTTGAAATAAGAAGAGGGTTGAGCGTAGTCGAAACCCCGTAAACTCAAGGTTCGAGAGCCTCACCTTTCGGAAACATATAATAGCTATACCGTAATACCAAGCGAGGACTTAGGTGTGACACTGAGCTTCCGCTGCAGGTGGATAAGTGTCGAAGTGCTCTCGAAGTCCGATGTTCTTAGCTGATCCAGATAGCGCAGATTTGCAATCTGTGCGATAAATCATTATTAACATATGAAACATTATTATATAAAAAACAGCCATATCATTTTAAAATACCTGACTTAACTGTTTTTGAACCATTTCTTACTCTTATCGCTTAGCCGGATTGCTAGGATTTCCAATCCGCGCAACAATAATTATGAAAGATTTAGGGCAAAACAAGTAAATAGTTTACCAATTTATTCGCTCCCAAATGTCTCCATTAAAAGTGATATACTTGATTATACCGTAATCAACATCCCAATATAAAAACTCTGGATTATTGTTAAATTTATTTCTACCACGAGTATTTTTTTTGTCATATGGTAGCTTGTAAACATTATCAAAAGACTTATCTATCAAACACAAATCCTCACTCTGCAATGTAATGTCTTCTTTAAATAAAAAATGTGATTTTAAATAACTAACCGAATAAATCCTTTCAGATGTTGGTTTAGATTTAGACATAGCAATCATATCATCTTGATTTTCTACACTAACACCAGGTAATGTTTTGTTACTATATTTTAATATTGCAATAGGTGTCTTGTATTTACTATTAGCAAACAATTGCCAGTCGTAAGTAATATCCTTACTAATTATTATACTTGTATCTATTTGTTTCGTATTTATATTTTTAAACACAAGTGCATCTCCCCTTTCATAAACATTAAACTTTTCAAGTTCTTGTTCATTAAAATAAACTTTTTTAGCACAAGAAAAGAAAGAGAGTAGCAAAACTGATAGTGTTATTTTAATAATAATATTTTTCATAAGTATTAATTGTCGTTATCATCATCGCTGTCATCGTCGTTCAAAAAATTATAAAACCCGATAGCGCAGATTTGCAATCTGTGCGGTAAATCATTATTAACATATGAAACATTATTATAAAAAAACAGCCATATCATTTTTAAAAGACCTGACTTAACTATTTTTATACTATTTCTTACTCTTATCGCTTACTCTTGCGTGGTACGGAAAACATTTCCGCGCTATCATATCCGAGCGATCCTTTGTTATAGTTAAGTTAAAAACCTTTCGTTAAAACCTTCTAATACATAAATTTAAGGTAATCATTTCAACTCTTAAAATTATCTTATGAAAAAAGCATGTCTTAAAAATTTGAAATTAGAAAAGAACATAATTTCAAATCTTTCGAAAATTGCCAATGGTATTAAAGGTGGTGACTATACGAACACTTTACGAGAAAATGGATGTCCTGGTGCTGGTATAACATCTGTAAGTCCATATGTATGTAAAATAACTTGCGACTAATAGATTTAGTATTTAGGTGAAAAATCTATTCTTAGATTGAAACTTCATTATTGAGGTTATTCTGGATTCTGCGAAGTTCGTAACTTCGCAGTCTATTTTTTTATGAAAGCCAAAACTGAGTTTGACTTAGTTTATCATACGTGTAATCTCGATAGTGAGGATTTAAGGAACATTTCCGCACTATCATATCCGAGCGATCGGGTTTATGACTTCTTAAGTTTCTCTCTCCATCGACTTTTTACTTTAATGTAAGTATACTGCTCTAATTTATAAAGTTCTTCATCCACTTTTAATAACCAATCACTACTTGGTACAGGCATAGCACCATTAAAGGTTTCTCTTTCATAACTTTTTTGATATGCTTTACATTGTTTCCAATAGATGCTGTAAACTTCTTGATATCTATCAAAATTTTGAATCTTTTTTTCTTTAAGCTCCTCAAAAGCTTTACGCATTTTTCTTGCAAACAATTCTGCAATATCAAAGTGTAATTGTTCGTGAGCTAGACTCTTTGCATCTTTCTTATCTCCTAGCCAAGACTTATCTTTATAAAAGTAGGTAGCAAGGTTCATTTTTAGATAATTAACAATATTATCTTTTTCATCTACAATTACTTCTTTGGGTAAAATCTCTATCCTATAGGTAGTTAAAGCGTTTTCAACTTTAAAGGAATCTATTTCCTTAACCAATTTAAAATCTTCTGGCTTTAAAAACACTCCCTTTTTCCATTGAATGGTATTAGCATCTAATACAATATCTTTTTGTCCAAATACCACGGATGTATATAAAAATGTAATCAATAGTATTCTAATCATAATTGTAATTTTATAAAACCAGCTACAAATTAATGTAACTGGTCTTTACTATTTATTTTCTTACTCATACCGCTGCGAAGTTAAAAACTATCGCAGAGCATCAGTCTTCGAAGAGCTGGGATACAGCAACTTGACTCCGATACTCAAAATAAAATGTGGTTTTTTATTGAACTATATTGAGAGATTATAAAATTAAAAAAGCATATACATAAAAAAACCACTCATATTGAGTGGCTTAATTAACAATCGTTTTGTTATAGTTAACTATTCTAATTTAACAATAAGGTTGTCTTTAATTCGATAGTCAACAAAATTAGGCTCATAAATAATGAACTTATTTTTATCTTTTTCTAATTTACTATAATTCATTATTTGTTTTGTTTCGTTTTGATTCTCTTTAAAAAGCGAGGGGTGTATATCTCCGTATAAAACAACTAATGTTTCTTTATACTTTGTATAACCTTTTACTTTTCTAAAGTAATGTTTAGATTTTTCCACTCTAAAAAGATCAAAATCAGTCTTAGAGATGCTTATTTTATATTCTGAGGCATTAATTTCATCAACATATAAAACATATAAATTAGCATCATCATCGTATATCTTACTCTTGGTATCAAAATCTTTTATTATATCAATAACTAAATTATTTTCTATAAAATGAGTTGAATCTAAATTTTTAACTTGTTCAATTGTATATACTTTTTTTGAACAACTCACTAAGGTTAACAATAAAACTAAATAATATTTAGTTCTTTTTCTTAATAGGCACACCACGTGTTGTAGGTGTATATCTGATGTAAGATTGATTTTTTGCGTCATAAACTGAAAATTCTATTATAGATTTTGGATACTCTTTTCTAAAATTACGTGCTACTTTTTTATCCCCTTGACCATATTTTTTGTCTTTTTTTATAAACCCTGAAGGACCTGAATAACCTAAGATACCACCCTCTTTTGGATGACTATGTATATGTTCAAAAAATGCATCTGGACTATCTTGAAGTAAATCCGAAAGTAAATGTGTTCCTCCCCATTCCACTCCAGTATGATGGCTAGTAGTAATCCAACTATGAGTGCGGTCTTCAGTTACCTTACTCCATTCTACATCTGTATTGTCTGCTAAAAATTCAAATAATTTATCCGCTCGATCTCCATCTTTATGATAGAAATAATCATATTTTCTATTTCCTGACTTATCTGATTCAACATTATTAAGAGTATTCTTATCAACAGCTACAGAATCATCCTCATCCACTTTTTTATCACTATTAGTATCTGTTTTATTTCCTTTTCCATCTACTTTATAAAGTCTATCTATTTCATTACCGTCATCATCATAATATTTCTTATTATCCAGATGGGTTATATTCCCATTGTCATCTACTCCATAAGTATCTAATAACCCAAGAGGATCTATTCTTGAAATAGGGTTATTTTGTACAAAATTGTAAGGGTTTAACCAATCTCTTTCTTCTGCTAGTGGATCAATGGAAGTAAACCTTGCAATTGCAGGATCGTATTGTCTCCAATCCATTTCATAGAGATTTAATCCTAAATCTTCATTAAACTGAACTCCTTGAAACTTATAAGGATGTTCACGTCCTGTGATAGTATTATTGTACCCCTTGTGTTGTAGTCCAAAAGGATAATAATTCTTTTCTTCTAGTATTTCGTGAGCATAATCACCATCTCCATCAACATCAATATCATTTCTCAGTACATCGATCTTACCATCCTTGTCTTTATCAGAAAAACTAAGACGTATATTGCCTAGATGATCTTTATACTGGTAGATATAATCAAATCCACCTGTTCCATTAGGTTCTATATATCCTTCTGGATGGTTCATGAATTTTAATACTTTTTCATCAGAATTATTAGGTCCCGGAGGTAATCCTATGGAATAATTACTTTCGTAGATATAATTTCCTGCATATTCGGTAGTATTACTAGAAGGATAATTTGTGACTACTTTTCTCAATTTCACTCCAGTAGCATCATATATATAATCGATACGTTTCTGTTGGCTGGGTATGAGAGAAACAAACTCAATCCTTTCTGGTAAGTTTAAGTGATTATACGTTATCGAGCTTATATCTTTATTTTTGTCAGCAATCATATTTCCATTATCATCATAAAGATAATCATTATCTGTATTATTTCCGTCAATAAAACCTTCGTTTTTATTACCACTATCAGTTACTTTGTTTAGTTTATTACCATCATCGTATACATAGGTAAGGTTGTCCATCACACCAAAACTATTTGCATTGATATTAGTATGACCGTTTCTAAGTAAGGTTTCTATATTTCCGTTTTTATCATACTCAATACTACTTAAACTGTATCTTTTATCTGTAGTATCGTCCAATCCTGCTGTGATACGATTTAATGCATCATACTGATATCCATAAGCACGCTTGATATTGTCATTGGCAGTTTTCCAGATGGTTTCACTAATGTTTCCATTAAATAATGGATCAGCACCTAAGTTTTCGCTAGTGGTATTGTAATTAATTGCAAAACCAAATAAATCTCCATTATCGGTAGTACCTTCATTTATTTCTTTTAACCAACCTCTCACATTATAGGTATAATCTACATCTTGTAATCCACCACCTACTTCTTTAGACTCCAATTGCCCTAATGCATCATAGGTATTGGTTACAATTCGCTCTTCTGCTTGATTGTTGATTGTTTGCTTTTGATCTAACAATCTCCCCATATGATCGTAGGTAAAGGTATCAACAGTCGCTATCGCAGCATTACTTCCTTTGGTATGGGTTGTTTTAGTTTCTAATACTTTTCCTGCAAAATCAAGTTTATTTAAAATCCAATCTTCAGTACCGAGATAATCATTTTTTATATGGGTTTCCCAAGCTCTTCCTTTATTATCGTAATAAGTAGCTGTTGTAATCCATTGATCAGTTCCTAACACTCTAACTTGGGATACCGTTGGTAAGCCTTTTACTTCAGCGGTTGCTGTCATACCTTCCCAGGTTCCGGAGCCATTAGCTGGATTAAAAGTTACAAGATTTCCAACTTCATAATCATCATAGTAATTAATGGTTAATATTTCATCAAAGCTATTAGGATAAACACTCCCTTTATTATAATATATGTTTGTACCAACGTATATATTGGGTACTGTTGTCCTATTCACAAATTGAGAAGTTCTTTCATCAGCTTCTATTTGTATTTGACTTCTGGTTTTGGTATTATTTCTATCTTTTCCGGTATAAATTACTCTACCAAATGCATCATACGTGGTAAACAACCATTCACTTTTTGTTTTCTGATTTGCATCCTGAGTCATTATAGGTTGATCCAATTTGTTATATACAATATACTCCCAACCTTTGCCTGGTATTTTCTTTTCTACTAGTCTATTACGATAATCGTAGATGTATTGATAACACAGTTCGGCAAGCTCTTCTGTAGATACCCCATCTGTAGCGCTTAATGTTACTTTTGGAGGAATCACATAGGTGAGATTCCCAAAATCATCGTATACATAAAAGGTATCGTGTACCACAGAGTTTGCTGAGCCTGCCGAAGCATAGGTTCTTTTTAGGATTACTCGTCCTAATTTATCTTTATACTCTCTGGTAGTATGATCCTCTGGATTTGTCTGACCAGGTTGCCAGTTTTCATCTTTAGTAATGGTTACATAAAGTTCGTTAGGGTTATAATATCCGTCTTTCACCAAAATTGGTACTTCGGTATTGTTTTCGTGAAAATTCACTTTAAAATACATTACTTCATCGGCTATATTAGTACCCCAATCGAACTTAATGGTATGATCAGTATCTACATCCTTATTTGCTTTCCAATCTTTTCCTGGTGCTCCTTGTTCCAGAACTCGGTTTAGAGGTGAAGCTTCAAAAACACTTTCTGAGTATGCGTTAACATCAGTTAATGCCATTCCTGTAAAGTCATCCTCATATTTATTTTTATAATAACTATTAATGTTGTTAGTTATATCTACTGCATTATAACTTCCTAATGCTCCGGTTTGCCTTTCAAAGGCCAAGTATTGCTTGGCTGATCTTCCTAAAGAATCATACTCGATATGATTAACAATATCTCTTTTATCCGGAGAGGCTTTAATTCCAATTTGCTGTTTTGCACGACCTAGTCCATCAAAATAGGTAATGCTTTCTATCACATCGCTGTTGTTCTTAATTCCAATAGTAGGATCGTTTAATTCAGTTTCGGTAATAGGAGCTTGAAAGGATCTGGTAAACACATAATTTTCATCAGTATTTAACACGAGACTGATATATGGATCTCCAGAAATCGTTGCAGAAAATACAGTTCCTGGTTGTATCCAGGTAGTTGGTTTAATGATAATTTTTTGACCTGCGCTTACATTAAGTAATGCCGGATCGCTAGATACATTAATGGTTTCATTTTCTATAATCACTGTATCTGCTATTTGAGCAGTTGCGGTTATGCTTACTAAAACTAGTAAGGCTGTAGTTATTTGTCTTACAATATTTTTCATCCGTTACTTAGTTTTTATAGTTATACTGATTTTCTGAGATCAAGTTGTCTGCTGCATCTTTTACATACTCGAGACGATTAAAGGCATCATAATGATAGGTCATTGTATATCCTCGCGGATCTGTCATTTTTGTAACTCCGATTAAAGGTTTGTATTCGTAAGTGGAAATCATGGTATTGGGTAAGCTAGTTCGCAAGGTGTTTTCCTGAGTGCTAGATAGTCCTCCTTCTCCAGTGTGGAAATCAGCTCCAAATCCAGATAACGCTTCTATTTGTAGTCTAGTAGCATTTTCTATCTTAGCAACAGGGTATTGTTTGTCATACCCCCAGATGTAACTAATATGAACTCCATTTGATTTTGAGACTTCTAATGGATTGCCTTTTGAATCGTATTTAAAATACTGTAAGCGATCTTCTAATCCATCTTCATTTTTAGAAGATTTTATATATTCTGTACTTATAATATCATTGCTCCAGTTACGATAAGTTGTTTGTTGTTTAGATAACTGAAAATCACTTTTAGTAACCGTTATCTCCAATGGTGTAGCCAATCTGTTTTTAATTATCAAATCATTATTTATAGTGCTATTTAATGTATAAGGATATTCATAACTAGTTATATAGGATTCATTCCTACTATCGATTACTTCTTTTTCTTTTATATGCCCTTGAGGGTTCATATAGTCATAGTTTTTAATACTGATAAGGTTAGAATTGTTTAAAAATTCTGTGTTCTTTTCGGTAGTTAACCATTCACGATCTATATTGTTTCTAAAGACGGTACTGTTACTGGTATATCCATTGGGACCAGAAGTATTATTGGCAGCAATAATACCAATACTAAGAGCATAGACACGTTGATTTATTCCAGTAAGAGAGGTTCCATTACCATCAAAGTCATAGGTGTATTCTTTTGCAGAAATAGGATTTGAAGACGAATTATTATAAACTTCTTCTGTTAATGGTTTTCCATTTTTAAATTCTTTGTTATCTACATCCAAAAAAGGAAACGTTAAGTTTTGCTCGACAGGACTGCATACGAATGTTTTTTTAGTATATCCTAAATAGTTGTTGCTATTCCCTTTAATTCTTTCAACGACTGTATCATAAAAAATATGCGAGCCCATAAAATATCCTAGTGGCACATTACTACTGCTAGAATACACATCATAAACAGCACTGCAAATGCCATTTCCTATCGCACCATTTACTGAAGACATTCTATATTCCGTAATGTTACGTTTTCTAAACAACTTACCATAACTCTTGCCATTTGTATCTTCATAAATGAATTCCTTTTCTGTACATTCTGAACTGTTATTATTTGGACAGTTCTTAATTTTAGAAATTCTAATTCCGGCAGTTTCTGTTATTACGGGGGGAGCTACTTCCTTAGACACCGAAGCAGATGCAATTATAATATCTCCAGTTGTATAGGCAACTCCATAATTTTCTACCTCTACTTTAAGTTCATATGTTCCTGGTCTTAATTTATATCGTCTGTTTAACGTTTTTTGTCCTGGCGAAAAGTGTGTTGGACTACCAATAGAACGATATAATGTATCGCACCCTCTATCGTCACCAGGCGGACCGCTATAACATTCAGTATCAGCACAACCTACATTAGAACCATTAATCTTACTTAACGAAGCCCTTGCTATTCCTGGTATAGAATTTCCCAATATGCCACCATCATCACCAATCTTTCTTACATTCAAATTAACTGAAATATGTTGAAGGCCTTCCTCTATGGTAAAAGTCAATTTGTCCGTCTTATAATTGGTGCCTTGATTTTGTTCTTGCCAATTTAAACTAACATTTCTTGACCCAACAAATTGTAATTCAGCATTTTGACAGGTATACGGAATAGGGTTAGAAATAGCATCTACCGAATTAAGCTGATATTCAATTTCTGAAGAGCCTTTTGTAGGGTAGGTGATTTTTTTAAGAGCTCCCATTCTTGTTTTCTCAAAGTCTGGTTTTCTGCCACCAAATACATCATAGGTATTATAAGAGTTAATTAAAAAATTATTAGGGTTTGAATTATAATAGCCCCAAAAATCCTGCTCATAAAAAGGTATGACATCTGGAGGAGATGTATAATAATCGAAACTGTAAAAATTCTTATTGTCGTTATTAATTCTAACCTCAGTTAAAAGTTTTCTGGTTTTATCAAGGTTATCAAAATATAAATCGTATGTATTTATAACTTCGTTGTTTTGGTTAAGAACACGTATTATATCAAGATGTGATAAATACTTATTTTTATTACTATTATTATCTGAAAGGGTTATAATTGTATTATCAAATTCTATTTTTCCTTTCGGAAACAGAATGTTCTTTATGATTTTAGAAGTTATTTGATAATTACGTGTTGAAGTTGTTAATGGGCTACTCGAACAATTAGTGTCTCCAGAAACCCATTGTCTAAAACTTTGTGATTTTGTGCTTTGATAATGCACGGTAGCATCGTAATTAAATCTTAACTCTTCATTATTAATCAATATTACTTTGGATAATTTCCAACCAGATGTATAGCCATTATGCATTGAGCCCGCAATTTCATTTAAAGAAATAGGTTGCGTACGTGTGGTGGTTTCTTTTTCCTGGAAAAAATATTGAATACCATTATCATCTGTAATTTTTATACCTTGATTAAATGAAAAATCATTATTTATAAGTTCAATTTTATATGGTTTATAGGGCTTTATTACAGGTTTTCTATTTTCATCAAAATAAAAGGTAACACTCATACTTCCAACATTTGCAATAAATTTATCAGGTTGTAAATCAATAAGATTTTCTGATGCTAGCTGATTAACATCACTTTTTCTTTGCGGAGTTAATTGATTATTAATGTAGGGGATTACTATGTTTTTTCCTGTCATTTGACTCCCTATATATCCAGCAGGATCTTCATCTGGACGTCCTTTCATTTGTCTAGTGATCATTCCTCCAGCATTTAAATTCCATCCCATTCCTAAATGCCCAGGTATTTGATCTACAACTAAACCATTATGCTGATAATTTACAGAAACGGGCAGTTGAAAGCCAACTTCTTCAATAGTATATATGGGAACAGAAAAGTTAGCCATTCCTACTGATAAATTAACTGGTATTTCACCGAATCGGCCTAAATTAGATGCTTCGGGAGAAGCAGGAAAAATTTTGGGAATATCGTTTGGGTCTTGTGAAAATAATAGACTACTAATTAGTAGTAGTGCTAATGTAATTAATAGGCTAGATGATTTTTTCATTGATATAACAGTTTAATTAAGAAATAATATTGAATGGAAATACTTAGCATTTTTTTAAAAGATAAGAAATAAGTTACCTTTCTAAAGTTGTCAACAGAGCTTCTAATTTTGATAGTCTATCTTCTAAATTGATATTTTTTAATTTTAAGTTTTCAATGACTTCTTTAGACGATTTGGTTTCACTTTTAAAATATTTTAATTGTTTCTCCTGTGAAATTGCGTAAAGCGTCAATTCCTCAATTTTCTCTAGGAGTTTCGCATTCATCTCACCTAATTGGATACCATTTTCTGCTACTTCTGCCGCCGATGGGATGTTGATAAGATGTCCATTTTGATTGATATGATCTTCTACTTGTTGTAGCGTAGGGAGGTTGTAATCTTCTTTAAACACATAATCCGCCCAACCGATTAAGTCTACTTTTACTTCTTTGGTATGGATATTACCGTTTACGGCTAGTTTGGCATCTGGGTTTGTGGTGCCGATTCCCAGATTACCATCATTTGTCAGACGCATGTATTCAGAAAGTTGATGTTGTGTATCAGAATCATAATTGATATGATTTCTATATAGCCATCTGAACCCATAATTAGAACCTTCAAAAACACCTTTAGAAGTATATTTATTAGTTCCTTTATAATAATCTTTAGGATCTTCATTATTTCTAGACGAATTGAACCCTATATACCCAGCCCATTTATTGGAGCTTCCTCCCCAATTGGTCTCATTGGTCCAGTCTAAAGTTAGGACACCCCATTTTCCAACTTTGGCTTGTCCTTCTACTTGGAGTTTAGCATCTGGATTTGTTGTTCCAATTCCAACATTGCCACCATTAAAATAAGTATTGCCATTAGATGCAATCTGAAATTTATTTTCAAATGAAGAATTTCTTCCCGTAATATATCCGTGCTCGTTACCATTTAATGAGATTACATAACTTCCTCCTTTTTGAACATTTATAAAACTTTGACCCGCTATTGAGCCATTAACATCAAGTTTTTTAGTAGGACTTGTTGTTCCAATACCTACATTACCATTAGATGTTAACGTTAAAATATCACTCCAAGAAGTAGAGTTATGTCTACCTTGAAAGTTTAATAAAGTTTGCCCTCCAGGATCTGAATTTATTATTCTATGGCCAAATCCTGAACCGTAATTAGATGATGTCCAAGAAATGGATTTTCCCGTAAATGGATTGGCGTTAAGGTTGTCAAAAGTTGTTGTTTGACCAAAAACACTAAAACCAGACACTAAAACACATAGAAATAACAATACTTTTCTCATAATTGTAAAATTCATATAATTAAAAGTTGTAATAAAACGCTTCTAATATTTCTATTACGTTCTATTTTATACTAGATAGTGTCATAAGATCTACTTATGTTACTATCAAAAATCAATTTTTTTAAAATAATTTGAGAATTCACCCTTTGACTGCATTCAGGAGTTGAAACATGAAGAGGGTTGGGCGTAAGCGAAACACCGTAAACTCTAGGTTCGAGAGCCTCACCTTTCGGAAACATATAATAGCTATACCGTAATACCAAGCGAGGGCTGAGGTTCTCGAAGTCCGATAAACTCAGAGTTCGAGAGCCTCACCCTTCGTAGATTTACTAAGTTGAAATAACCTAAAACAACTGACAACAAAAAAGCAACCAGATTATAAAACCTGATTGCTTTTTGATAAAAAATATATAACTAATACTTTGTAATACTATATAATCGTAGATTGTCCTACGTGTATGTTTTCAAAATTCATGTTAGAATCTTCTGGATTAAGGATATAATCATAAATGAAATCTCCTACTTTTTCTGTAGTTAATGGATTTGTAATATTAAGATCTGGTGTTGTAAGATTTAATTCTAATGCCTTTTCTACAGCATTTTTTATAGCATTTGCTTCATCAATAAGATCAAAATGTTCTAATAACATCGCTGCAGATAAAATAGCAGCAATTGGATTGGCAATTCCCTTTCCAGTTGCTTGTGGATAGGAACCGTGAATAGGTTCGAACATACAGCAGGTATCTCCAACAGAAGCGGAAGCTAATAATCCTATGGATCCACCAATAACACTGGCTTCATCAGAAATAATATCTCCAAACATGTTTTCTGTGAGGATCACATCAAACTGGCTTGGATTAAGAATCATTTGCATAGCAGCATTATCAACAAATAAGAAGTCCAATTCTACATCTTCATACGCTTTAGCAATTTCAGTAACCACTTTTCTCCATAAACGAGAAGATTCTAAAACGTTCGCTTTGTCTATTAAGGTTAGCTTTTTTCTTCGGTTTTGTGCCGCTTTAAAAGCAAGATGTGATATGCGCTCAATTTCTTCTTTAGAATATTCACATAAGTCAGAGGCTATAGTTCCTTCCTCGTTTAGATGTTTTTTTCCAAAATAGATACCACCAGTAAGTTCGCGATATATTGAGATATCAGTTCCTGTTATGATTTCTCTTTTTAGTGGAGATTTATCCAATAAAGTTTCATAAGCTTTTACAGGCCTTATGTTAGCATATAATCCTAACTCTTTACGTAAACGCAGTAATCCTTGTTCTGGACGTACTTTTGCACTTGGATCATTATCATATTTGGGATCACCGATGGCACCAAAAAGAACAGCATCTGTATTTGCACAAAGTTGTAAAGTATCGTCGGGTAGTGGGTTACCAGTTTTGTCAATAGCGATAGCACCTACCAATGCTTCTTTAAAAATAAAAGTATGATCAAAAGCATGAGCAATTGCATCCAGTGCTTTTATGGCTTGAGTAGTTACTTCTGGTCCTATTCCGTCTCCTGATAATACAGCGATTTCTAGTTTCATAAATAGTTTATTATGTCACACTGAGCTGGTAGAAGTGTTTTCTTAGCTCTGTATTTTGTTTTTCTTATTTTTATACTCTTGCGTTTTCATATGCTTCAATTTCTTCTTTACTGCTTAGAAGGAAATCAATATCATCATATCCATTTATCATACACATCTTTTTGTAATTGTTTATTTCAAAATGAGCTTCAGATCCGGTTGATTTAATTGTGATTTTCTGTGCTTCTAGATCAACTTCAATTGTAGTTTTAGGATCTTTTTCGATTTCTGTAAATAGCTCTTGAAGATATTCTGGTGATACTTGCACAGGTAGTAACCCATTATTCAGTGAATTTCCTTTAAAAATGTCTGCAAAAAAGCTCGAAACCACTACTTTAAATCCATAATCATGAATCGCCCAAGCAGCGTGTTCTCTACTAGAACCACAGCCAAAATTGTCTCCTGCTACTAAAATACTTCCTGAGTAATCGGGATTGTTTAAAGAAAAATCTTTGTTTGCACTTCCATCTTTATCGAAACGCCAATCTCTAAACAAATTTTCTCCAAAACCTTCGCGATCCGTAGCTTTTAGAAAACGAGCTGGAATAATCTGATCCGTATCTACATTTTCTATAGGTAAGGGTATAGCGGTGGAGGTGAGTTTAACAAACTTATCCATAATTTTTTAATTCAAATGTTTAGTGATATCTACAATTTTCCCTTCAATTGCAGTAGCTGCTGCTACAAGTGGACTTGCAAGAATCGTTCTAGAGCCCTGTCCTTGTCGACCTTCAAAATTTCTATTAGAAGTAGAAACGCAGTATTCTCTTTCCGGAATTTTATCATCATTCATAGCCAGACAAGCAGAACATCCTGGTTGTCTTAGTTGAAACCCAGCTTCTTCAAAAATTTCATTCAGTCCTTCATTAACTATTTGCGACGCTACTTGCTGTGATCCGGGTACTAGCCAGGCTGTAACGCTATCTGCTTTTCTCTTTCCTTTGATATAACTTGCTGCAACTCTAAAATCTTCAATTCTACTATTGGTACAACTTCCAATAAAGACATAATTAATTTTCTGATCGATTAAGGATTGTCCTTTTTCGAAATTCATATAGGCTAATGATTTTTCGAAAGAAGTATTGTTTTCCGTTGGTATGTTTTCTGTGACTTTGATTCCCATACCTGGATTAGTTCCATAGGTTATCATAGGTGAGATATCTGCTGCGTCAAAGTGATATTCTTTATCAAAAACAGCATCTTCATCAGTTGGCAAGGTTTTCCAATAGGCTACTTTTTTGTCAAAAATCTCTCCTTTTGGAGCAAACTCTCGTCCTTTTACATATTCGAAAGTAGTTTCATCAGGAGCAATCATACCTCCGCGAGCTCCCATTTCAATACTCATATTACAGACAGTCATGCGACCCTCCATAGACATTTCTTCGAATACATTACCTGCATATTCACAAAAATATCCTGTACCGGCATTGGTTCCAAGTTTAGCGATCACATAAAGAATTACATCTTTAGGTAAAACGCCTGGTTTTAATTTACCGTTTACATTTACACGAAGACTTTTAGGTTTCTGAAGTAATAAACATTGACTTGCAAAAACTTGTGCAACCTGACTGGTTCCAATACCAAAAGCAATAGAACCGAATGCACCATGAGTAGAAGTATGACTATCCCCACAAACCATTGTCATTCCGGGTTGAGTAATACCTAATTCTGGAGCCATTACGTGTACAATACCATTGTACTTATGACCCAATCCATATAAAGTGATGTTATTTTTATTACAGTTCTCTGTTAACTGAGCTAATTGATTTCTAGATAAAAGATCTTTTACCGGTAGATGCTGATCAATCGTTGGCGTATTATGATCGGCCGTGGCTACTATTCGATTCGGTCTAAAAATAGGAATTCCACGTTGTTCAAGTTCATTAAATGCTTGCGGACTTGTCACTTCGTGGATTAAATGTTGATCTATATAAAGTACCTGAGGACCATTTTCTACCTCTTTGACGACGTGCGCGTCCCAAACTTTATCAAATAATGTCTTCTTCATATGTTTTGTAAATTCCTACGTATTCTTTAATAAAAAAGAAATGATAAAGTGTTTAAGCAACTACTGCCATTTCGACCTCAACAGTTTTCATAATCTGGTGGATATCCTCATTAACTACTTCTTTCTTTCTGTCAGCGTAGTTTAAGAATTCTTTATATACTTCATCCAGCTGAAGTTTAGTTAATTCATACCCAATTTTTTTGGCTCTATAAGCCAGAGCAGCTCTACCACTTCTTGCTGTGAGTACGATGGCTGATTCTGTTACTCCAACTTCAGCTGGATCTATAATTTCGTATGTCTCTCTATTTTTGATAACTCCATCCTGGTGTATTCCTGAGCTATGTGCAAAGGCATTAGCACCAACAATCGCTTTGTTTGGTTGTACCATCATACCCATACTTTCAGAAACCATAAGACTGGTATCATATAATAACTTAGAATTGATGTCTGTATTAAGGTTTAGATACGGATGTTGTTTCATAATCATAACTACTTCTTCTAAGGCAGTATTTCCGGCACGTTCTCCTATTCCGTTAATAGTACATTCTATCTGTCTTGCTCCGTTTATGGCTCCCACAATAGAATTAGCAGTTGCTAATCCTAAATCGTTATGACAGTGACACGAGATGATAACGTTATCAATGCCTTTTACGTTTTCCTTTAAATATTTTATTTTAGCTCCATATTCTTCTGGTAAACAGTACCCTGTAGTATCAGGTATATTTAGAACAGTTGCTCCCGCTTTGATCATTGCTTCACAAACTCGTGCTAAAAACTCATTATCTGTACGCCCGGCATCTTCAGCATAAAACTCTACATCCTCTACAAAAGATTTTGCGTATTTTACAGCGGCAATTCCACGTTCGATTACTTTCTCTTGGGTAGAGTTAAACTTATATTTTATATGAGATTCTGATGTTCCTATTCCTGTGTGGATTCTTGGTTTTCTAGCATATTTAAGAGCTTCTGCAGCAACTTTAATATCATTTTCGACAGCTCTGGTTAATCCACAAACCGTTGCATTTTTTACAATTTTTGCAATTTCACTAACTGAAGCAAAATCTCCAGGACTCGATACTGGGAATCCAGCTTCTATTACATCAACCCCTAGAAGGTCTAGTCGCTCAGCAATCACTAATTTTTGTTTTGTATTTAACTTACAACCAGGGACCTGTTCTCCATCTCTTAAGGTGGTGTCAAAAATTTGGACTTTATTATCGCTCATAGGAATTATGTGAATTAGTATTTTTGATAATCTCTTTAAATGATATCTTTTTTAAAATATTATTCTAAGATGTTTTAGTATTCTCTTACGAATTTATATTTTGGTTATTCAAAAAGAAGGGATTTAGCTACGTGTTTTACAATGTTGAAGTGTTTTGATTACGGTTTAACTTTCTTTTAATCAATTAATTACAATATATTTTCTTACAATGACTAATGATCAAAAAGATCCTTTGTTTGTCTTAGTGAAGTCACTTTCTAAGTCTGAAAAACGACAATTTAAGGTGTACGTTGGGAGATTAGGTGTAAATACTGATTCCAAATTCTTAGCACTTTTTAACCATTTAGATAAAAGCGAATCTCTTGATGAAGAGCTTATTGTATCTAAAGGAATTGTCAAAAAGCAACAACTTTCTAATCTTAAGGCACATTTATACAAACAAATTTTGATTAGTCTTAGACTAAGTCCATTACATCAAAACGTTAGATCGCAGATAAGAGAACAACTGGATTTTGCTACCATTTTATATCATAAAGGACTGTATAAACAAAGTCTTAAGATTCTTGATAAGGCAAAGACTGTAGCCAAAGAAAATGAAGAAAATAATATTGCTTATGAAATTGTAGAATTAGAAAAGGTCATTGAAACCCAATATATAACTAGAAGTATTAATAGTCGAGCGGATGAATTGACGATTGAAGCTAAAATGCTGAGCATGAAAAATGTGTTGACCAGTCGATTGTCTAACCTTTCGCTTCAGTTATATGGGTTGATGATAAAAAGTGGGTATGTTAGAAATGATAAGGAACATAAGATAATCACTAACTATTTCGAAAGTAAATTACCGAAGTATGATTGGAGCATCCTTGGGTTTAGAGAGAAATTATGGTTATACAAAGCACATTTATGGTATAGCTTTATGGTTCAGGATTTTTTATCCTGCTATAAGTATTCTAAAAAATGGGTAGATCTGTTTTATTCAACCCCTAAAATGATCATTCTTAATCCAGTATTTTTCCTAAGAGGAAATCATTATTTATTAGAGTCGTTATATTTGATTCAAGGTAAAACACAGCTTAAGTTAACACTGAACAAGTTCGAAAAGACTATTAAATCCGATGATTTTCCTGTTGATGATAATATCGAGGTACTTTCGTTTCAGTTTATATACAATAATAGACTAAATGTTCATTTTTTAGAGGGAACTTTTGATGAAGGAGAATATTTGGTTACCGAAATTTTAAAGGGAATTACTGAGTATAAAAACCGTTTAGATGATCATCATATCATGGTATTGTATTATAAGATTGGTTGTTTGTATTTCGGTATGTCCAATCATCGTAAATGTATAGAATATCTAAGTAAGATTATCAATAATAAATCGCTGAAAATGCGAGAAGATTTAATGTGTTTTGCCAGAGTGCTTAGTTTAGTAGCGCATTATGAAGCTGGAATGGATTATCATTTAGAAACTCAATTGAAGGAGACGTATCGATTTTTGATAAAAATGGATGACTTGCATGCGGTGCAGAAAGAAATGATTAAGTTTCTTAAAAACCTAGGAGACATATTTCCTCATCAGATTAAAGATGAGTTTAGAAAACTACATAAAACCTTGAAACAGTACGAGGATCATCCATATGAAAAAAGAGCATTTTTATATCTTGATATTCTCTCTTGGTTAGAAAGTAATATAGAAGGTAGACCGGTAGCAGATATTATTAAAGAAAAATCAAAAAAACTGGTTCGATAACCATTCTATTATATGCCAAAAAGTACCCAGCACCTGCGTAATATTCTTGAATTAAATTTAGCCATGCTTTTCATTAGTACTTCTGGAGCATTAGGTAGATATATTGATATGCCGGTGCCTGTAACGATTGCTTTTAGAGCTATTTTAGCAGGAATTATATTGTTCTTATTTTGTAAATGGAAAAAAATATCTTTTAGAATAGCGTCCAAAGATCGATTTACGATCATTGTTGGAGGAATATTAATGGGATTACATTGGATTACCTATTTCTACGCACTAAAGATGTCTAATGTAGCGATAGGAGTGCTGTCCTTGTTTACGTATCCGGTAATTACTTCTTTTTTAGAACCCATACTTCTGAAAACAAAATTTCAGAAAATGCATTTGGTTTTAGGAGCCCTGGTTTTATTAGGAATCTATTTTTTGGTACCTGATTTTAGTTTAGAAAACTCTTATGCAAAAGCTGTTGGTTTTGGAGTTGTTTCAGCATTATGTTATGCACTTCGTAATTTGATTATGAAGACTAAAGTGAGTAATTATCATGGCTCTATGCTAATGTGGTATCAACTTGTTGTCATTAGTATGATGCTTTTACCAACACTATTTATAATGGATAGCTCTGGGTTTGTAAGTCAATGGCCTTGGACTTTAGTATTAGCAATATTGACTACGGCAATTGGACATACATTGTTTTTATTTAGTTTAAAACGGTTTTCTGCAACTACAGCAAGTATCATAAGTAGTGTACAACCGGTTTATGGAATTATTATCGGAATCATCTTTTTAAAAGAAATACCTCTTCTAACTACGGTTATCGGAGGAACACTCATCTTAACATCTGTAGTAATAGAAAGTGTAAGATCTTATAAGTAATGTGATAATTAATAACCCAACTTATGAGGTATTTAAGAATTGTATAATTTTTTATTGGCACCGCCAAAGGGTTTAATACTCTGAGGCTTGCCTCGAAATTAAAAATCAGTTCGTTTTAATATATAGTGAGCTTACCCTGAGGTAGTTGACTATCTATTGCTACGTGGTTTTAGGAATGTATTTTGGAGCAATCCATTTTTTGTATATAAAATACTCTAATAGAGGAACAATTAGAATTAGAAACAACAAAATTAGTAGTGATTTTACCATTCCATGATATTGAGCGGTAATACCCATCGAAAACCATTGGCTTAATTTCTCTAAAACTACTTTTTCTATATCCTGATATCCTACTTCTAATAATAAATCCATAGCGGCGTTAAATTCTTCATAAGGTAGCGCTTCGGAAAAATCGATATGACCTTTACCAGCAGAAGTTATAAGTGCATACATTGTTAATTTGTACAGATCATCACTATAATTGTTGACAATAAATTTTGATAGTTTATTTTTAGTTTTATTTAGGAAAGAACTGCCTGTGTCATAATTTTTAAGATGTTTTTTGAAAAATACGGCATAATCTTGAGAATCTGATTTTGCTTTTATTGCTAACATTTGAGCAGAAAGAACAAATTTATTTTTAGCATATTCAGATTCAAAAATTTGCTGCACAGAACCATTGTAGATGCCTTTAACAATTATTGTTTTTTCATTATCGAGTATTTTATAGATACCTCTTATAAAACCCCACTGACCAAAAACATAAAGAATTCCTACAATCAGCAATGGGATGTATAATTTTACTGCCCAGTTATAATATTTAGGGGCTCTTTTAAAAATACCTTTACGCCAGAGTACAATGCAATATATGATACCTATTATAAAACCTAAAAATAGAAATATGATGATATTAAAAATTAGCGCACCAGAGTTAGGAAGTACGATGTCTCTAAGAATACTCCAGATAAAATCCCAATCAATATTTTTAAATAATTCTGACGAGTATGATATATAATCCATTTATTATTAATCTGTTATGAAATAAAAAAATGAGTTTCCCTATGTATTAGTATACTGATGAGGTAAAACGTTACTTATGAAAAAGTGTAATTCCGAACTTGTCTTTTATTTAAATAGAAAAAAATGTTTAAATACAGTTCCAGATAGGATCGGATGGAGGAGGAGCAATGACGGTTAAAGGTTCTTTTTTTACAGGGTGTATAAAGCTAAGTTTTCTAGCATGTAAGTGAATACTACCATCTTTATTACTTCGGTCGGCGCCATATTTTAAATCCCCTTTAATTACAGATCCAATACTCGACAGTTGAGATCTTATTTGATGATGTCTACCGGTATGCAGATCGACCTCTAAAATGCAATAATTATCTAGTTTTTTTATAATTTGATAATCCAAAATAGCCTTTTTACTATCTGGAACTTCGTTTTTATGAGCGTATGATTTATTTTGTTTTGGATTACGTTTTAACCAATGGATGAGTGTATCATTTTCTTTTGGTGGCGTGTTTTTTACAACAGCCCAATATGTTTTTTTAGCTTCTTTATTAGCGAATAGTTTATTAAGCCGAGGAAGCGCTTTACTAGTTCTTGCAAAAACAACAATTCCGCTTGTGGGTCGATCTAGTCGATGTACAACACCTAGATAAACAGCTCCCGGTTTATCGTACTTTTCTGCAATATATTCCTTTACGATTTCACTAAGTGGTTTATCTCCTGTCTTATCACCTTGTACGATATCTCCGGCTCGTTTATTAACAATAATCAGATGATTATCTTCATAAAGAACCTGAAGGTTAGATTTGTTCGAGATAATTTTTTGAGGCATATTGGATTGCTAGATTCTTAGAACTATTTAAATGTACATTTAAATTTTGAAGTCATTTTGACAATAGTATTTAAATCAGATAATAAAGAGCTTATTTCCTATGTATAGATTAATCTATATTTCCAAATCTTTAAATCGATGCATATTCCTATATCAGCTAATCTAACTATTCCAATGATCTAACAATTAGTATTGTTCATTATCATTAGGAAAGTCTACCGATTTTACATCAGAGACATATTGTTGGAATGCGTTGGTCATTTCGGTATATAAATCTAAATAACGTCTTAAAAAACGAGGATTAAATTCGTGTGTCATACCAAGCATATCGTGAGTTACTAATACCTGTCCATCAACACCATTTCCAGCTCCAATTCCAATAATAGGGATCGTTAAACTTTCTGCTACTTCTTTAGCTAGTTTGGCAGGAACTTTTTCTAGAACGATTGCAAAACATCCAGCTTTCTGTAACATTAAAGCATCTTCTTTAAGTTGTTTAGCTTCTGCTTCTTCTTTAGCACGTACTGTGTAAGTCCCAAATTTATAGATGGATTGTGGAGTTAACCCTAAATGTCCCATTACAGGAATTCCCGCATTTAAGATTCTTTTAATGGATTCTTTAACTTCTTTTCCTCCTTCGAGTTTTACAGCATGTCCTCCCGATTCTTTCATGATTCTAATAGCAGAGCGTAGCGCCTCTTTAGGATCACTTTGATAACTACCAAAAGGTAAATCTACAACTATTAATGCTCTCTCAATAGCTCTGATTACAGAAGATGCGTGATATATCATTTGATCCAAGGTGATAGGTAAAGTTGTTTCATGACCTGCCATCACATTGGATGCAGAGTCGCCAACGAGAATAACATCAACTCCCGCGCCATCCACAATTTTTGCCATTGTATAATCATATGCAGTAAGCATAGATATCTTTTCCTTATTAGCTTTCATCTCTACCAGAGATTTTACCGTAACGCGCTTGTAATCTTTTTTTGCTGTAGACATTTTGTGTGTTAATTTAGTGTCGTAAAAGTAATCAATTAGTAAGATCGTAACAAGAGGATATTATTTTTGCTTTAAATTTATTTAAGAGAAGTAATGCTTATATTTTTGATAAAACAATTAAAACCTTAATTTTAGGTAAATTAAAGTTCAGAAGTTATGTGTAAATTCCTGGTAGCATTCTTTTTATTTATTTCATGCAATGTTGTTTTTTCCCAAAAAGAATTGGATGTAAACCAAAAAAATGCAAAACAAGCGATATTAGATTTCTTTGAGGGTTTTCATAAAGGAGATACTGTTTTAATGAGAAAGACTATAGACCCTAATATGGCTATGCAAATAATTTCTAAAGGAAAAGACGGTAAAATAAAAACAGATCAGGCCGATATTGGAAATTTTTTGGGAGTAATCCATAACAGACCTAAGGATCAAAAATGGTTAGAGAAATTATTAGATTTTAGGATTGATGCAGATGATCGTATCGCTCAGATATGGACTCCTTATGAATTTTATGTCAATGATCAATTTAGCCATTGTGGTGTTAATATTTTCCAACTATTTAATGATGGGACTACTTGGAAAATTATCGCAATAGCAGATACTAGAAAAAGAGAAGGTTGTAAGTAATTTAAGGTCTAGTGCTGATTATTAAAAAAATGACTCCGTTGTTAATCGCATGAAGTAAGATGGGCCAGATAATATGGCTATTTTCAATTTTGAGTTTTCCAAACATATGACCTGCAATGATTCTGGGAACAATAAGAAGGAATAAAACACTATCAATCTTAAAAGAATCTACGTAATTAAAAATATGAAGGAAACCGAAGATTATTGATGTAATTTGAAGTGTTATTAATTGATGGTTATCTAGAAAACTCTTAAGTTTTTGAAGTTGTTTTTTTGAGATTAATTGTTCGTATATAAAGAATATACCGCCAATGGAAACTATCAAAATTAAGTAGCGAACATACCATTCTAATTCTAAAGTAATAAATAGCCCAATAATAAAAAGTGTCCATGAACTTAAGAATAATAAAATACCCTTTACTTTTGGTTTTAATAAGGTTCTAAACATAAATTCTTCTATAACAGGAGCAAATACCACCATAGCTATAAAAGCTTTAAGTTTATTATCTTTCAAAATCTCGAAAATGCTATCCTGAGAATACTTTTGTAGATCTAAATAAGGAAATATACTTTGGAGTAATGCTACACAAATAAAAAAGAGTATGTACAATCCGAATAATCGAAAGTAAGAGATAAGTAGATTTTTGATTTTACTTAATAAAACATCTCTAACCATTAATATGTTTTAACAATCGCTTAAACTTACTTTGATAGCTAACCCACCTTCACTAGTCTCTTTATACTTAGTATTCATGTCTTTTGCTGTTTCCCACATAGTTTCTATTACTTTATCTAAAGGAACTTTGGCATTAGCTGCATCAGAATCTAGAGCCATTTCGCACGCATTTATAGCTTTTATGGCTCCCATAGCATTACGCTCTATACAAGGGATCTGTACTAAACCACCAATAGGATCACAAGTTAAGCCTAAATGATGTTCCATAGCAATTTCACTTGCCATCACTACTTGTTCAGGTGTACCACCCATTAACTCCGTTAATGCTCCAGCTGCCATAGCCGAAGAAACTCCAATTTCTGCTTGACAACCGCCCATAGCAGCAGATATAGTGGCACCTTTTTTGAATAAACTGCCAATTTCTCCCGCAACCAACATGAATTGTTTGATATCATCGAAGTTTGCATCATGATTTTCGATGACCATATAATACATCATAACGGCTGGAATAACACCAGCACTTCCGTTTGTTGGTGCCGTAACAACTCTTCCTAAAGAAGCGTTTACCTCATTAACAGCTAGTGCAAAACAAGATACCCATTTTAGTATTTGGCGAAATTTCACCTCAGTATCTCTTATAGACTCTATCCACTCGTTTGGATTAGCATATTCTTTAGTTCCAATTAGTTTTTTGTGAGTATCGTAAGCACGTCTTCGTACATTTAATCCTCCAGGTAGTTTGCCCTCTGTATGACAGCCAAGATACATGGATTCTAGCATAACATTCCAGATGTCCGCTATTCTTGTATCTATTTCGTTATCAGTCTGAAGAGAACGCTCATTTTCTAATACAATTTCGGATATTTTTTTATTCTTTTTTTTGCAATATGTTAGGAGGTCCGTTGCTTTTTGAATAGGAAGCGGAAATTCCCTAAAAGCTTCCATTTTTTTTCGTTCTCTTTTTCGCTCTTCTTGCACAACGAAACCACCTCCTATAGAATAAAATGTAGAAGCAATAGTTTCTTTGTTATTTAGAACAGCAGTAAAAGTGATAGCATTTGGATGAAATTCTTTGAACTCTTTATTAAATATAATTTGAGCTTCTGGATCAAAATTGATTTGGAACTCCTTATTAAACAATAGGGTCTTATTTGATTTAATATTTTCGACAATAGTAGCAATAGATGTTACATCAATAGTTTGAGGGTCATATCCACATAAACCCAAAATAGAAGCTATATCCGTAGCATGCCCTTTTCCTGTTAATGATAAGGATCCGAATAGGTCCACTTTAACTGTTTCCACAGAATTAAACAGGTTATTTTCTTTTAACTCGGCAATCCATCTTCTTCCTGCTCTCCAGGGCCCAAAAGTATGAGAACTAGAAGGGCCTACACCTATCTTTAACATATCAAAAATACTGATACATTCCATAATTCTTAATTCATTGTAAAGTTGTAGGGGTAAATATAGGGTATTGATAAAAAAGAACACTTTTTTTTGGGAAATACTTAATCTTAAGTAAAATTTTCTTTTGTATTGAGCTTTACTAATGTTCTATTTATTAATAAGTGTTAATGACATCCTGTCAGATAAATTGTCATGGCATAATCATTGACTTATGAGGAATAAATAATTTAGAACAACACTAAAACATTTATATACTAATATGAGTAAGATAATAGGAATAGATTTAGGGACAACAAACTCTTGTGTTTCTGTGATGGAAGGTAATGAGCCCGTTGTTATACCTAATGCGGAAGGGAAGAGAACTACTCCATCTGTAATTGCATTTGTAGAAGGAGGAGAGATTAAAGTTGGTGACCCTGCAAAACGTCAGGCCGTTACAAACCCAACTAAAACAATCTCTTCTATTAAAAGATTTATGGGAAATAAATTCTCTGAATCAGCAAAAGAAGCAGAAAGAGCTGCTTACAAAGTAGTAAAAGGTGATAACGATACACCTCGAGTTGATATCGATGGACGTTTATATACACCACAAGAATTATCTGCTATGACACTTCAGAAGATGAAGAAAACGGCAGAAGACTACTTAGGACAAGATGTGACTAGAGCAGTAATTACTGTACCAGCATACTTTAATGATGCACAACGTCAGGCTACTAAAGAAGCTGGAGAAATTGCAGGTCTTAAAGTAGAAAGAATTATTAATGAGCCTACAGCGGCTGCATTAGCATATGGTCTTGATAAAAAGGGTACTGATCAGAAGATTGTAGTATTCGATTTTGGTGGAGGTACTCACGATGTATCTATCCTAGAATTAGGAGATGGTGTATTCGAAGTATTATCAACCGATGGAGATACACATTTAGGAGGAGATGATGTAGATCAAAAAATTATTGATTGGTTAGCAGAAGAGTTTAAGAGTGAGGAGAATATGGATCTACGTAAAGATCCAATGGCTTTACAACGTCTTAAAGAAGCAGCAGAGAAAGCAAAGATAGAATTATCTTCTTCTTCTCAGACAGAGATCAATTTACCATATGTAACGGCTACTGCAAGTGGTCCTAAGCACTTAGTAAGATCATTAACAAAAGCTAAATTCGATCAATTAATTGATGATTTGGTAAAGCGTACTGTAGAACCTTGTCGTACTGCTCTTAAAGCAGCAGGATTATCTACAAGTGATATCGATGAAATTATTTTAGTAGGAGGATCCACTCGTATTCCTGCAGTTCAGGAAGCAGTAGAGAAGTTCTTTGGGAAAGCACCAAGTAAAGGAGTAAACCCTGATGAGGTAGTAGCTGTTGGAGCTGCCATCCAAGGAGGAGTACTTACAGGAGATGTAAAAGATGTATTGTTATTAGATGTTACACCACTTTCTTTAGGTATTGAAACAATGGGTAATGTTATGACGAAGCTGATTGAAGCAAATACTACGATTCCTACTAAGAAATCACAAGTGTTTTCTACTGCAGCGGATAATCAACCTTCTGTAGAGATTCACGTATTGCAAGGAGAACGTCCTATGGCAGCTGATAATAAAACTATTGGTCGTTTTCACCTAGATGGAATTCCTCCAGCACAAAGAGGAACACCTCAGATCGAAGTTACTTTTGATATAGATGCTAATGGTATTATCAAAGTTTCTGCAACAGATAAGGCGACTAATAAGTCTCAGGATATTCGTATCGAAGCATCTTCTGGATTAACAGAAGAAGAAATCGCGAAAATGAAGCAAGAAGCTGAAGCAAATGCAGAAGCGGATAAAGCAGCAAAAGAAACTGCAGATAAGTTAAATGAAGCTGATGGAATGATTTTCCAAACAGAAAAACAACTTAAAGAATTTGGAGATAAAATTTCTGATGATAATAAGAAACCTGTAGAAGAAGCTTTAGAAGAATTAAAGAAGGCTTATGAAACTAAAGATCTTGCTATCATACAACCTGCACTTGATAAGATTAACGAAGCTTGGAAAGCAGCTAGTGAGGAAATGTATAAGGCACAGGCAGAAGCACAAGGCGGTGCAGCTGGACCAGAAGCTGGAGCACAACCTGAAGGAGGAGATTCTGAAGCTAGTGATGTAGAAGATGTAGATTTTGAAGAAGTGAAATAAGAATTGTTATTCTATATGAAAAATGCACAGTGAAAGCTGTGCATTTTTTTTGTTATTATAGGTAACTAAATAAAAATAGTTTACTTTTATCTTGGCTTAAAATATCCCCTGATTATTGTATCTCATTTCACACACATTATTCTTAATATGGGTAACCACTATCAGATCTAATTGCGTTTGGTCTAAATAATGGAATGTACTAATGAATTTGTCACAAGTTTTTCGAAGAAAAGTCTTTTGGTTTTTTGATATCTTAAACAGAAACGATATTAGGAAGCACTATGCGGATATTAAAGAGTTGATCGAAACTCCAAGTTCTCAGTCTGCCAAAGATAGAAAGGATAATTATCTTGAAAAAATACTACAACATGCCGTAAGTACTACCTGGTTCTATCAAAAATATACTGGTTATAACTCTATCTCAGATTTTCCTGTAATTAATAAAAATATGATCCGGGATAGTTTTGAAGAATTCAAGTCTTCAAAATATAAGGCAAATAAATGTACTTTGATATCCACTAGCGGTTCTACTGGTGCACCTTTTTCTGTTTTGCAAAACAAGAGCAAACGATGCAGAAATACTGGAGATAATTTATATTTCTCTAATAGATCCGGTTATGAAATAGGTCAAAAACTGATATACATAAAAATTTGGCCCGATAACTATAAACATACTACTATACTTTCGAAGTTTTGGTGGCAGAATATAGTCCCTCAGAGCGTTTTTAGGCTTGATAATAACAATATCGCTAATCTTATAAAAAGACTAGAAGAAAATCCTGGTAAGAAGAGTTTCCTTGGGTATACATCGGGATTCGAAAAGATTTGTAAGTACTTAGATAAAAACAATTCAGGCTCAATTGATAATATAGTTTCCATAATCACAATGTCAGAGGCGCTCAATGATTATGTAAGGACCAGTATGCAAAAATATTTTGGGGTCGTTCCAGTCTCACGATATTCTAATAATGAAAATGGTATTATAGCGCAGGAGGATAGAGGTGTTACTTCTAAATTTATAATCAATACTGCGAGCTACTATATAGAGGTTTTTGATATAGATAAAGATGTTCCTGTGCATCCAGGAAAATTAGGAAGAATTATAGTAACTGATTTGCATAATTACGCCATGCCTATGATTCGATATGATACGGGCGATGTTGGCATAATAGAAATGGATCCAAACGGTGTGTCTTATTTATCATCCATAGGAGGAAGGAAGTTAGATCTTATATATAATACAAAAGGAGAGATTATACCTTCTCATGTTTCATATAAATTATGTAAGTACGGAGATTATAAGCAATTCCAATTAGTCCAGTATGGAGAAAAAGATTATCTTATTAAACTGAATACTGATAAGAAGGTGGATGAAAATAAAATGTTGGAGGAGTATAAAGAATATTTTGGGCAAGATGCTAATATAGAGATACAGTATGTAGATGAAATTCCTTTACTATCTTCAGGAAAAAGAAGAGAAGTAACGAACACGTATCATTCTAAATCGTAATGTATATTTTTTATAAAACCTTGATATTAAATACAAAATTCTTACATCAATAATATAACAGAAAGCCAATATGAGTATTGGCTTTCTGTTTAGTATAAGTTGATATAATTAATCTGTAAATTACTAGTGTCTTATCTCACAAACTTTAAAAATTTCGAATCAGATCTGGCAATATATAATCCTTTTGGGAGTGCAGATAAATCCACATTTGTTGTGTTTTTGATATTCTCAATTTCAAATACTTTTTTCCCAATTACATTATAAATGTTTAGAGATTTTATTTCGTTTGTGTCGTTAATTACTAAAGAGGTTGAAGTACTATTAAAATATAATTTATCTCTATCAAAAGAAGTAAAATCATTGATGCTAAGCGTGTTTTCATTTATAGTAATCTCTGGATATGCTCCAGCAACACTCCAATCTGCATCAGAACTAGCGTCTGAATTTGCAGCGGAAGATAGTTTTCCAAAAATATAATATTTAGTACCCGAAAGAGAGGAGCTAGTTGGGAAGTCTGAAGGTATATCCAGTGTTATTGTAGTCGACACATCTGTTCCTGCAGTAACTGTTGGAGTAACGATAACTCCAGTACCATTTGCCGTAGCGCCTCCAAAAATCCCTGGTACATCAGCTTCAAAAATTTGAAATTGTGTATCTACGTCCATAGAAGCGGAATATGTATAGTTTAGAGTAATAGATTCTCCAGCAGCAACTGAAACAGGATTGCCAGAATCATAAGTTATAGAATATGGTGGTGCCGTAACTGTAATTAGTGGGTATGCTCCAGCAGTATCCCAGGTGGCATCTTCCGTAGCATCAGAATTCATAGCAGAACTTAATTTACCGAAGATACGATATTCGGTTCCAGAAAGAGACGAGCTTAATGGAAAATTAGCGGGTATATTAAGAGTGATTGTACCCATTACATCAGTTCCTGCATCAAGAGTAGGAAACTCCGCTACTGCTGTTCCTATGGCGGTTGCTCCTCCAAAAATACCTGAAACATCAGTTTCAAAAATTTGGAATTGAGCACCCACTTGCATTGAAGCGGTATACGTATAGTTTAGTGTTATTGACTGACCGGCAACAACGGTAACAGGATCAGTAGAATCGTAACTTATCGAATATTGAGCAGAAATGCTATAAATACCGCAGAAGCATAGTAGAAATGAAAATAATGTTTTGATCATAATTACATAATTTTAAACATTGCTTTTTTTTAAATATGTTTACGTTTTGGCAATGTTAATTAGTTTCCACTAAAGTATTCTTAAGGATAAATCTACAATGAAAGAATTGTTGCAATTAATAATAATTATGTTGCATTGTTTTAAAACAAAGAGCTTTTGCGTTATTTTTTTTGTGAAAACAAGAAGTTTTTAACGTTTTTTATTGGAAGAATAGGGGTTTATGTGGTAATAACTTATGAATATTGTAGTGTTGGTCTTTTGTTTTATTACCTAAAGATTTTATTTTAAAACCCAACTGCCGTATCATCTCCACGTTTATCAGCACCTCCTTCTAAACTACCATCTGGTAATACCAAAATACCATCCACTTTGCCAATAACCCTACTTTCTTCTTCATTTGTCTTGTAGCCTTTAGTTCTTAAACTATCAAGTATCTTTTTGTCGAATGAATTAGGTTCAAAAACGACAACATCAGGCAACCATTGATGATGAAAACGAGGAGCATTTACCGCATCCTGCATAGTCATACCATATTCTTTTACATTCAAAATAGTTTGCAGCACAGAGGTGATAATGGTGGATCCACCAGGAGTCCCAACCGACATCCATAGTTTTCCATCTTTCTCGACAAGGGTAGGTGTCATTGAACTTAGCATTCTTTTCTCTGGAGCAATTGAGTTCGCTTCAGCACCAAGTAATCCGAACATATTAGGCGTTCCAGGTTTAGCGCTAAAATCGTCCATTTCATTATTCAAAAAGAATCCTAACTCAGGAACATAAAGTTTAGAACCATAAGCGCCATTTAAAGTGGTCGTAACCGAAATGGCATTTCCAAATTGATCAATGATAGAGTAGTGTGTGGTTTCGCTACTTTCGTATCCAGGAATACTTCCATAATTCAAATCCGAAGATAAAGTAGCTTTTTTAGGATTAAAATCTTTCATCCTTTCCGATAGATAGGATTCACTTATTAAGGTATCTATCGGAATTTTCACAAAATCAGGATCACCAAGATAAAAACTCCTATCTGCGTAGGCTCTTCGTTCTGCTTCGGTTATTACCTGAATTGATTTTAAAGAATTATGTCCATAGATACTAAGCTCATAAGGTTCTATCATTTTCATGATTTGTGCCAGACATACTCCACCGCTAGAAGGTGGAGACATAGATATAATATTAAGATCTTTGTAGGTAAATTTAACCGGTTCACGCCATTTAGCTTCATATTTACTGAGATCTTCCATAGTGATGATACCTCCCAGAGATTGGATATAGTTTACCATTTCCTTAGCGGTTTCTCCCTTATAAAATTCATCTCTTCCATTTTCTATAATTCTCTGAAGAGTTTTAGCAAGCATTGGATTTTTTACTGTATCCAGTGCTTTGTAAGTTTTAGCATACAGGATGGTATCTCTATTCGTTTCAATAAACAACGCTCTATAATGGTCTAATCGTTTTTGTTGCTTTTCAGTAATTATATATCCATTATTCGCTAGTTCAACAACCGGAGTTAATAGTTCTTTTATGGGTAATGTTCCAAATTTTTTATGCACTTCGAATATCCCTGCGATTGTTCCTGGAACTCCAACAGCCATCGCTCCCAATTGGCTTTTTTCTGGAATAGGATCTCCATTTTCATCTAAATACATATCCTTAAATGCTGCTCCAGGTGCTTTCTCACGATAATCAATGGCTCCTGTTTCTCCATTTGCCTTTCTGTATACCATAAAACCACCGCCACCAAGATTTCCTGCATAAGGATATGAAACCGCTAATGCCATTTCTGTAGCTACCATAGCATCAAATACATTTCCACCTTTCTGGAGAATTTCTTTACCAATTTTAGAAGCTTCTTCTCTTGCGGAAACTACCATTGCATTTTTTTCTATAACTCCAAAAACCGGTTTAGTTTTGATGTCAACTTTAGGCTCAGGAGTAGTTTTGCAAGCGATAACTAAAATAAAAAGTAATAGAAAAAATGATCTCATTGTATTTAAGACTTTGTTAGTAATTTATTTCTTTGATAAGGTTATTCTTTTTATCATAAAATTTCCAATAACCAGAGGGTTTACAGTTGTTAATATGACCTTCGGATTTTATGTTTCCATTTTTATGATATGCTTTCCAATACCCTTGTTTTTGTCCTTTTTCATAATGTCCTTCAGCTTTTATATTTCCATTTCGATAGTAGTATTTCCAGAAACCTTGTAAGATTCCCTTCTCATAATGGCCGATGCTTTCTAAATTGATAGAGTTAGGATAGTAGTTTTTAGTATACCCATTTTTTGATGAGGTTAAAATTTGTTCTTTACAAATATCCTTTCCATTATAATCATTCTCTGTTTTCTTGCAGGAAAAAGTAAAGTACAAAACAAAAAAAAGGTACAAAATTCTCATAGTTTTCGCATCTCATTTTTTGTAAACAATTCAAGTTCCTCAAAGAAAGAACGAAACTCTCTTTCGAAATCATCGTAATACTGTTCTAGTTCAACAACAGCAAAGTTCATTTTCGACCTGTTTTTGGTTCTATGATTCATTTGGTATAGTATTCTACCGATACCGGGAATAGTTGCATAACTAAGTAGCCAATTGTCACGAAGCATATATGGTAAAAAATCCTGAACACGCTTTGGCAAGACTTCATAATATTCCTGAAGTAAATCGTAAAAATTCGAAACATAAATTTCTAATGGAGTTTTAGAGTATTCACTCCAGTAGGCGGCAAGATAGTGATCGTATAATATGTCCACAATTACCGTGCTGTAGTGCCCATATCTAGGAAATAACCTTAAAACGCTCTCTCTAACTGTAGGATGACTGTCGGTATACGAATCAATTTTGCGATGTAGTGTAATTCCTTTTTGGACTCTATCAGGAAATTGACTGAACTTTTTCCCTTTGACTGAGTCGGCAATAAAGTTGCCTATTTTAAGCTCCTGGTCATCTCCGGAAAGGTAAATATGGGCTAAGAAATTCATTAGGTGAATTTACAATTTTTTAGAAAGTAGTCATTGTTTTTATATAAACTTTAATTTCATAGTTGTGGTAATCACCTGTAGCATGTACATTTGTCAAAACAAAAAAAATAATCAATCAGTATATGACACTAATCAAATCAATTTCAGGTATTCGAGGAACTATTGGCGGAAAAGTAGGGGACAATCTTACTCCTATTGATGCTGTAAAATTTGCATCTGCTTATGGAAGCTGGTTAAAAGCAGAAACAGGTAAAAATGCCCCGACAGTAGTAGTCGGAAGAGATGCGCGTATTTCTGGAGCAATGATTCAGCAGCTAGTGATGAATGGATTAGTAGGATTGGGAATACACGTAGTCGATTTAGGATTATCTACTACACCAACTGTAGAAGTAGCCGTTCCTATGGAAAAAGCCGATGGAGGAATTATATTAACAGCTAGTCATAATCCAAAGCAATGGAATGCATTAAAATTATTGGATGGGAAAGGAGAATTTCTGAATGCCGAAAATGGTAAGAAGATTTTGGACATCGCAGATAACGATGATTATAATTTTGCCGAAGTTGACGATTTGGGCTCGATCAGTGTCAATGATACTTATATAGATAAGCATATCGATGAGGTGTTAAATCTTTCTCTAGTAAACTCAGATATTGTTAAAGAAGCAGGTTTTAAAGTGGTTGTTGATGCTGTTAATTCTACAGGAGGAATAGCTGTTCCAAAACTACTTAAAAAAATGGGAGTTGAGGTAGTAGAGCTTTATTGTGAACCGAATGGTCATTTTCCGCATAATCCAGAACCCCTTAAAGAACACTTAACTGATTTATCAGAACTTGTAGTAAAGGAAAAAGCTCATTTTGGTCTTACCGTGGATCCAGATGTGGATCGTCTTGCTTTTATGAGTGAGGATGGAGAAATGTTTGGAGAAGAATATACATTGGTTGCCTGTGCAGATTACGTACTTGGTAAAACGCCTGGCAATACTGTTTCTAATTTGTCATCTAGTAGAGCATTGAGAGATGTTACAGAAAAACATAATGGTACATATGAGGCCAGTGCAGTAGGAGAAGTGAACGTAGTCTCTTTGATGAAAGCTAACAAAGCAGTGATTGGAGGAGAAGGAAATGGAGGGATTATATATCCTGAATTACATTACGGAAGAGACTCTCTGGTGGGTATAGCATTATTTTTAACTCATTTAGCAGAAAAAAAATGTAGTGTTAGCGAATTACGTAATAGTTACCCATCTTATTTTATGAGTAAAAATAAAATTCAACTAACACCAGGATTAGATGTGGATGGGATTTTAGAAGGATTTCATAACAAACATGCCTCAGAAGAAGTTAGTACGGTAGATGGCGTAAAAGTTGATTTCAGCGATAGTTGGGTGCACCTTAGAAAAAGTAATACAGAACCTATTATTCGTATTTATACGGAAGCTTTAAGTCAGGAAAAAGCTGATCAATTAGCGAATGATACAATTGCAACCTTAAAACAAATAGCTGGAATCTAATAAAACAAAAATACTCCTGTCAATTTTCTTGACAGGAGTATTTTTGTTAATCAATAGTGGCATCTTTAGGGATTTCTGCATTACGATGTTTCCAGCGTTTATGGGTCCATAGATAATATTCAGGTGCTTTACGAATTTGTTCTTCTACCATACGTAGATATGTTTTTACAATATAGAAATCTTCGCAGTTTTTAGCATTTTCTGTGATGGGAATGAATTTCGCTTGATAATAACCTCTTTTTACTTTTTCTACTTGTAAATAAACAACAGACATATCTAGTCTTTTCGCCAATACAGCGCCTCCAACATGCGTTGGAACTTTTATATCCATAAAATCTGTCCAGTATGTAGCTTTATCCAAACTAGGAGATTGATCTGATAAAAAGGCATATGAACAAAGCTTACCATTAACTTTATCCCTGGTAATCTCTTTCATCGCTTTATAACTAGGAATAAGTCGTGCATTATATCGTTGTCTGATCCGATGTACGAGTTGATCAAAGTATTTGTTTTTAATTTGCTTGTAAATACCAACTGTAGGAAAATCAATTAATAATTGTGTTACGGTGGACCATTCATAACTCGCATAATGAGTCATCAAAACTACAATGCTCTTATTTTTTGCTTCTAATTGTTTAAGCGTTTCAATATCAATAATTTTGAAACGATCTAAAAGGTCTTTATCACTTATAGAAATAGACTTTATCATTTCTAAAAACATATCGCACATATGTTTAAAAAATGCTTTTCGGATTCTATTGATGTCTTGTGGCGACTTTTGCGGAAAAACAAGAACAAGGTTTTCTGTTACTGATTTTCTTCGGTATCTAATCACATGGTATACAAAAATGTACACGCAGGTGGAAAATATATAGAATAAACGCCAGGGTAATTTTGATATAATCCACAAAATTGGATATACCAAGCAATATATCAATAATTGCATTGTAATAATTTAAGCCTACAAATATAGAATTATTAAATGGCCTAAAATCTTAGTGTAGTCTTAAAAAAGTAATAAAATTAGGAGATAACAGCATCCTTTGGAGGTTTCGCATTACGATGTTTCCACCGCTTATGTGTCCATAAATAGTTTTCAGGTTTTTGTCTTATTTGCCCTTCTAATAATTGTGTAAACTTTTTTGTAATTGCATATTCTTCTTCATTTTTTGGATCTTCAGAAATAGGAACCAAAGTAGCTTGGTAATACCCTCTTTTTATCTTTTCCACGTGAAGATAAAATATGCTAAGACCTAACCTTCTGGAAAGCACTTCTCCTCCTACAAAAGCCGGAACTTTTATTCCCATAAAATCTGTCCAGAATGTAGCGTTATTAAGTTTAGGAGACTGATCCGAGATTAATCCATATAAACTAAGTTCTGGATTTTCTTTTCTTTGATCCATAGTCATTTCTCTAAAAACTTTAGCGCTCGGTATCAATCTAGAATTAAATCTTCCTCGGATACGGTGAACCAATTTATCAAAATACTTGTTCTTGATAGGTTTATAGATTCCTACACATTTAAATTTACTAATCAAATCTATAGAATTGGTCCATTCATAACTATTATAATGTCCCATCATAGTAATGAAACTTTTGTTTTTGTTCTCTAACGTTACCAAAGCATCTAGGTTGGTTATGTGAAAACGCTCTATTATATCTTTTTCACTAATAGATAAAGACTTTATCATTTCCAGAAACATATCGCACATATGCTTATATGAGGCTTTTCGGATACGATTGATTTCTTTTGCTTCTTTATTAGGGAAAGCTAAGTTTAAGTTTTCTGTCACTGTTTTTCTTCTGTACCTGATAATATGATAAACCAATATATATGTACAGGTTGAGAACATATAAAATAATCGCCAAGGTAGTTTAGATATCATCCAAAGTAAAGGATATACAAGGCTATAAATTACTAATTGCATTGAATTCGATTTAAGCGGCTAAAGGTAATATTTTTTCATATAGTATAAAGAAAATATAGAGCAAGCTTATTTCAGGTTAAAATCGCGCTTTTTTAGGTTGAAATATGTATTATATTTGAACGACAAAAAATTGTATATGCTAAATCTAGATGTTGTTGTCATTGTAATTATACTGGCAAATGTTCTTGTTTCATTAAAAGGGTTGAATGATTTTTCTTTTTTTGAACGTTATAAATTTAATATTGGAGGAATCAGAAGAGGAGAGCAGTTGCGTATGCTTGCTTCGGGTTTTTTGCATGTAGATATGATGCATTTGTTTTTTAACATGTTTACGTTATACTTCTTTGCACCAGTAGTACTTAATTCTTTAGGTAATGTAAAATTCTTGGTGGTATATTTTTGTAGTCTATTTGTGGGTAACCTATTTTCCCTATTTTTTCATAAAGATGAATACCACTATAGTGCAGTAGGTGCTAGTGGAGCGGTATCAGGCATTATTTTTTCGGCGATATTATTTCAACCAAATATGAAACTATATCTTATGTTTATTCCGATTCCGATTCCGGCTTATATTTTTGGTATCGGATATTTGTTGTATTCTATTTATGGAATGAAAAGCAGAACAGGCAATATTGGTCACGATGCTCACTTTGGCGGAGCTGCTGGAGGATACATTGTAACATTAATTCTTGCACCTTTTTTGTTTAAAGAAAATTTGTTGATGATAGGTTTGCTCGCAATTCCTATTATTGTTTTATTCGTGATGCAGCGATTAGGAAAACTTTAGATATAAAAAAAAACGACCTGATTATCAGGTCGTTTTTAACTTTTTATAGATAAAACTTATAAAGATTTCTCTCCTAATAATTCCGAAATTTTAGTTTCTAAGGCAGGTCCTCTTAAGTTCTTTGCGATAACATTTCCTTTTTCATCTAATATAAATGTAGCGGGAATCGATCTTACACCATATGCTTTAGCAATTGGATCTTGCCAGAATTTTAAGTGCGATACGTGATTCCATTCTAAATTATCTTGACTGATTGCTTTTGTCCAGTGATCCTTGTTTCTATCTAAAGAAACACCTATGATATTTAAACCTTTATCGTGATATTTGTTATATACTCTCACCACATTTGGGTTTTCTGCTCTACACGGTTTGCACCAAGATGCCCAAAAATCGATAATTGTAATTTTGCCCATTGATTCTTTTAGTGAAACTACTTGTCCTTCTGGATTAGGAGCAGAAAAATCTTCAGCTTCACTACCGATGTCTATTTTTCCAATTGATGCGGTAATTAGTCGATCAAGATTTTTACCTAAGCGCGATGTTTTTAGAGTATCTTCTACAGTTGCGTATATTTTTTTTATTTGTTTCGCGGGAGTTGCCTTAAGGTTTAAAAGATCTGTAAGTGCCATTACAGCCACTAACGAATTAGGATTATTTTCTGCAATCTCTTTTCTGAAATTATTTTCGTTTGCACGCAGTCCCTGTAATTGAGTAGATAGTTGTGTAGCTTTATCTGTTTCTTTTAATTTAGAAGCTACCTGAAATTGATTACTAAGTTCTTGCCTTTCTTTTCCATAGGCATTCATTTTCTTTAAATAGGTAAAGAATAATTGATTTTCAGAACCACCTTTAATAATAGAAGATCGCAGGCTATCTTTATAAATAGTCATTTGGATAGGATTGTTTTCGGCTAAAAACAAAACATTTTGAGGAACTCCATTGAAAGTTAAGTAATTGAAATCATTACTTTCTACAGTGGGTAGTGATATTTTAAATGCACCATTCTTTATAGTAGTAGAATCAATAATAGTAGGTCGGTTAGATTGATTTATGGCATTTACATATACAGTGATTCCATCTTCAAATCCTTCCGTTTCCGCAGAAATTGAATATCCTTTCTCTTCTTTTTCACATGCTACTGATAACAATATAAGTGCGAGCAGTACTATTTTTTTCATTCTTAATTTTTTTTGATTCGTAAAAATATATAATAAGAACCTTAAACACTAAAAATTAACTTTTAAATATATGTAAATGTTAATTTTTTACTGTCTGTAGAAAATACAATGAATTAAACCTTGTCTATTGTGTAACAAAACCTACACTTTCTGAGTCTAATTAAGAGTGTTATGAATACAAAATGGGGGTTTTGTTTGAATTTATTATGAATGAAGCAATATTTTTGATTTTTTCGGTCCTAATTCCTTTCAAATATTCGACTTAATAATAAGTAACCTAAAAAATAGTACTATAACGTAATACATTAATTAATTGTTAATACTACAATTGGGTGTCGAAGTTTTGTGTTATTTTTGTTTAACTACCATAAATAAACCGTTATGAAGGTATTGGAGCATGATTTTCCGTTAGATATTAGGATAAGCTTCTCTTTGTTTTTTGATCAATATAGAGAGTTTTTGAATAGCGATAATAAATTGCTACGCGATCGTGCCGAAAGTATTTTACAGATAGCGGCAGAATATCCTGAGTTAGAAGAAGGAATTACTACAGAAGAAAGAGTTCAGGAATTATTGCCACAGATAGAATTAGTTCTGGAGGATTCTTTTGCCCAGATTTTGCAGAAGAATGAAATAAAAATAGCTACGATACCTTTTAATAATACAGTAGTAAAATCTACTCAGCGATATAAGAATATTATAAATGCGGCTGGTTATCACTTTGAGCCTCAGATTAAAAACCTGGATGAGGATCATTATTTCATCATGGGCTGTAGTATTATTTTGAGTCAATATTATGGGTATAAAATTGATTTCAGAAGACCTTTCTTTTATGATATTCCGGATGCAGCTGGTATTATACGTCATTATAGAATTCTGTATAATGGTGATTTTATAGAGATAATTAAAACAGATGAGGCTAAAGATATTACAGATGACGATGTTGCCGTTTTAATTGATAATTTTGATAATGTTGATATTTGGAAAGAAAAATTTCCGCCAAATAGCTGGATATTTAAGGGGGTCGTTATCGCTAATCTGTTTGATGTAACAACAGACGTTTCTTTGTCTGATTTTAAAACAAGTCTTTTAAAATATGATAAAACGCAGGGAGATTTTATAGGGAGTTTTCAGAGTATATTTAGAGGTGTATTTAATCTTCCCGAAATCAAAGTTGGTTTTTCTAACTATAATGAAGAAGAAGGTGTTTTAGAAAGAGTTCCTTTTAAGACTATTGGTAGTTACATTTTGTATAAGGAATATTCAGATTGTTGTGAGACAGCTCTATGCAAGGGAACTTATCAATCGATGTTCGAAAAGTCTGAACCTTTTGCAATTTCAAATATTGACAAAATGCATAAGATGTATCCTGAGGAGCTTATGTACACTAATCTGGTGAAGCAAAATATAAAAAGTGCGATTATTGCTCCCATAGAAAATGAAGGGAAATTGTTAGGTGTGTTGGAAATTGTTTCACCAAATATTCAAGAGTTAAATAGTATTAACGCTAATAAACTTCAGGATATCATGCCGTATTTGGTGGATTCTGTCCTACGATCTAAGGCAAAAGCTGAAGATGAATTAGAATTGGTAATTCAGCAAGAATGCACGTCCATACATCCTAGTGTTTATTGGAAGTTTAGACAAGAAGCGAAACGTTTTATACGCGCTAAAGTTGAAGGAAATCCAGTATCCTTTAGAGAGGTAGTATTCGAAGATGTATACCCATTGTTTGGACAAATAGATATCAAAGGATCTTCTGATGCGCGAAACAGCTCTGTACAGAAGGATTTGGTATTGCAACTAAAAGCAATCGCTAAAGTCATTAATAAAGTTAGAGAATTAGATTCTTTACCTATATATGAAGAAATTAAATTTAGAATTAATAATTATATAGATTTAGTAACTGATAGCCTTCAGGTGGATAGTGAACAAAGGATTTTGGATTTTATTAAGAATGAAATCAAGCCACTGTTTAAACACCTTAAGGGTACTAACGTAGAATTAGAAGGTTTAATTAATCAATATAATAATTCACTAGATAAAAGCAGTAAAACATTGTATAAACATCGTAAGGCTTATGATGAATCTGTAATGTTGATTAATAAGAAGATGGCGGCTTTGTTGGATAAAAAACAAGAAGAAGCCCAGAAAATGTATCCTCACTATTTCGAAAGATTCAAGACTGACGGTGTAGAACATAATCTATATATAGGCGAATCCATTACCAAGCAGAATAGTTTTAATAAAATATACTTATATAATCTAAGGTTGTGGCAATTGCAAGTAATGTGCGAAATGGAGAATGAGTATTATCAACTAAAAAAAGATCTTCCTGTAGCGCTTGATGTAGCTTCTATGGTTTTGGTATTCAATGCTTCCTTATCGGTTAGATTTAGGATGGATGAAAAACGGTTTGATGTAGATGGGACCTATAATGCACGGTATGAAGTAGTAAAGAAAAGAGTAGATAAAGCAAAAATAAAAGGGACTGATCAACGTATTACAGAGAAAGGTAAGTTGGTAGTTGTATATTCTCAACGTTCTGATGAAAAAGAGTATATAAAGTACATCAACTTCCTGCAATCTAAAAAATATCTTGAAGATGAAATTGAGGTTGTTGAATTAGATGATCTTCAAGGGGTTACGGGTCTTAAGGCTTTGAGAGTAAATATTCTTTATAATAAAAATAAGGAAGATCAAGAATATTATACCTATGATGATCTGATGAAAGAGATAAATAAATAATTTTATCTCTTACTGCAAGGTATTGAAAGCTATTACAAAAGAAATAGCAGAGGTGATAAAACCAATCATAAAAACGGTGTAAGTAATACGAAGTATTTTATATTTTCTATGAAGGACTTTGCCTAAAAAATATAGATCTTTTATCATCGTATCATAGATGTAATCTTTATCATCCATAAGCTCGTGCATGGCCCATTTATACTCATCTAGGGGCATTTTATGAAAATTACCAAAGAATAGTAGGTTAACTTTTTTCTCCTCGATTTCTTTACGAGTAAATTCGCCACCTGTTACATTTGGTCTTGTCGCCAATACTGATAATAGCATAGAAGCAATACTGAAAATAATGAATATCAATGTTGGGTAAATAAGATACTGGTTAGAAGGATTATCGAGTTTAGGAATCAAATTGGATAATGCCAGTGATATGATAATAGCATTTACTGATAAAAGTATATTGGCTTTTGTATCGGCAATATCACTTAATTTTAAATGGTTTCGCAAAGTGACTCTAAATAAAGTCTGGATCCCTTTTTCTGGGCTTTCCTCTTTTACTAATTTTTTAAGCTTTTCTTTTTTCTTTTTTTTCTTTAAAGCTGCTTGTTCATTTAAAATTTTCAAGAGATGCTCTTCTTTTTTGGGTTGCCATTTTTCAATAGCATATTCGGTATAGAACTTATGTTTATTCTTTAAAAAATCAATATTAATTTTTAACCAATCACTATTACTATAGATTTCTTTACAATTTAGTTCAAATTCCTGTCGTAAGAATTCACTAGTTTCTTCAAAATATTCCTTTGCTAAATGTGAAGCATCGGCATCTCTAATTACTTGTTCTAATAAATTAGTTGGCTGGTGTTCCATTTTGGTAGCCATTATTAATGAAGAAATTTTACTTATAATTTCTTCAGAAACATTTTGTTCTTTTAAAAAAGATGTAGAAATGCGAACACTATGTTCCTCGTGATTATCAATACTTTCTGAGTAACCCGTATCATGAAGTAAAGCCGTCAATAATAATGCTTGCGCATCTTCTTCAGAAATATTAGTGTTGTCAATAATTTCTTTTGTACTTTTAAATACTCTTTTGGTATGAGTATAATTATGATATATACAGGTTTCAGGAAGCTTTTTTGCAAAAAGATTAGAAACGAAATTATCAGTTTTTTCAACTAGGGTTCCCATATTATAATTTTTCAGTAACCAAAATAATTAAAAAAAAGTGAATGCACCCTTTTATGAATAAAAATATACAGACCTTCTTAATAATCTTCATTTTATTATTAAACTCCTGCGCCACATACACACCTCAATATTTAGACGAAAGTTTTTCGGAAACATTACCTGATAAGGAGATAGAGAAAAGCTTCTACTTAATTGGTGATGCGGGTAATGCTAATATGAATGAGAGTACATTAGGACTTGAAGCTTTAAAACAGATTATTGACAAAGAAGATACAAAGGAAGATTACCTGATTTATTTAGGCGATAATATTTATCAAAAAGGAATGCCGAATAAAGAATCTGAAACAAGAGCCTTGTCAGAACATCGAATAGATGCACAGGTAAATGCAGCGGATTCGTTTGAAGGAGACGTAGTGTTTATTCCGGGAAATCATGATTGGTATAATGATGGAGTAAAAGGTTTAAACCGACAAGAAAAATATGTAAGAAAAAAAATAGATAGTAAAAAAGCATTTTTACCGTCTAAAGGATGTCCTATAGAGAGTATAGAAGTAAGTGATCAAATTCAATTAATTATTCTTGATACACAATGGTACCTTGCTGATTGGAATAAAAACCCAACAATTAATGATAATTGCGAAATTAAAACTAGAGATAAATTCCTAAATGAAGTAGCTGGAGAGCTTAAAAAACATAATAGTAAAACTGTTCTTGTTGCAATGCATCATCCGATGTTTACCAATGGACCCCATGGAGGGAGATATAGCTTTAAAAAACACATATTTCCTACGAGAAAAAATATTCCATTACCTATTCTAGGTTCTTTAGTTACTCAAATTAGATCCCAAGGTGGTGTATCTCCTCAAGATAGATATAACGAAAGTTATAACAAGCTGATGAGAAGATTATCAACCATAGCCAGAGATAGTGAAAAAGTGATTTTTGCTTCGGGACACGAACATTCATTACAGTATATAGACAACAAGGGTTTGAAGCAGATCGTTTCTGGATCAGGTTCTAAAACCTCTCCTGCATCTTTGGGTAAAGATGGACTGTTTTCTTACCCTAAACAAGGCTTTGCTATACTTGACGTTTATAAGGATGGGTCCTCTAACGTACGTTTTTATGGTAATGAAAATGGTCAGGCTAAATTAGTATATCAGGATGAAGTTCATAAACTATCCGAAGCTAATGAAATTGATGATGTGAATAATTCGTTCGATAACGAAATTTCCGCTTCTATTTATAATAAAGAAGAAACTACGAAAACTAATTTCTATCAATCTTTATGGGGAGATCACTATAGAAATATATATAGTACAGATATTAAAATTCCTGTTGCTACATTAGATACTTTAATGGGGGGATTTACTATTGATAGAAGAGGAGGAGGTCAGGTAACTAGATCCTTACGTCTTATAGATAAGGATGGAAAACGCTATAGTTTACGCGCGATGAGAAAGAGTGTAACACAGTTTTTACAAAAAGGTGTATTTGTAGATACTTATTTAGAAAATGGTTTCGACGATACATTTACAGAAGAGTTACTTGCAGATTTCTACACCTCTAGCTATCCATATGCGTTTTTGGTGGTAGGTGGATTAGCGGATGCGATTGATGTGTATCACGCCAATTCTAAAGTATATTATATACCAAAACATCCAGCTCTCGGAATGTATAACAGAGACTTTGGTGATGAAATGTATTTCCTAGAGGAGCGTCCTGGTAAAGAACATAAGAATGTAGCTTCTTTTGGAAAACCTGATGATATTGAGGGAACAGATGATTTGCTTAAGAATCTTAGAAAAGACGAAGAGTATCAGATGGATGAGCCTCATTATATACGTACTCGACTATTTGATATGATTTTAGGAGATTGGGATAGGCATTCTGATCAGTGGAGATGGTCTCGTTTTGATACGGATAAAGGAAAAATGTACAGACCTATACCTAAAGATCGTGATCAAGTGTTTTCTAATTACGATGGAGGACTACTTGATGTGATAAAATTTATAGTTCCTATTACACGAAAGTTTCAGGTATACGATGAAAAATTAAAGAATATTAGATGGATTAATGAATCAGGAATACGATTAGATAGAACATTTACGCAAAGCTCAGATATGGAGATATGGTTAGCTCAGGCTAAGTATATAAAAGAAAATCTTAGTGATGAATCTATTGATAAAGCATTCAGAAATTTACCTTCAGAATTACAGGATGAAACGGCAGAAAGAATTAAGAAATATCTTAGAAAAAGAAGAGATGATTTAGAAGATATCGCAGGACGATATTATAAATACCTTTCTAAACAGGTTATTATTACAGGAACAGATAAAGATGATCTTTTTGAAATTATAAGAAAGGATAATCAAACAACAGTAAGAATTTCCAGAATAAAAGATGGGACTCCTAAAAAACCATTTTATGAAAGAACCATGTCTTCTAAGGAAACTAAAGAAATATGGATCTATGGATTAGATGATGATGATCAATTTATAGTTACAGGAAAAGGAAAAAATCCAATCTGTACAAGAATTGTCGGTGGACAAAATAACGACATATACACTATAGAAAATGGAAGACAAATTAGAGTTTACGACCATAAATCAAAACCAAATACAATTAAGAAAAAAGGTGGAGCCAAGTTTATCTTTAGTAATAACTATAATCACAATACCTATGACTATAATAAGTATATAGATAAAACAAATACACTAACACCATTGGTTGGGTTTAATCCAGATGACGGAGTCAATATTAACATTACAGATGTATATACAGTAAGGGGGTTTAATAATAAACCTTTTCAAAGTAAGCATACGATGAAAGCAGCCTATTATTTCGCAACAGAAGGGTATGATATATCATACAGAGGGGAGTTTGCAAATGCAGTAGGTAATTGGAACTTGTTAGTAGGAGGTAAGTATACAAGTGAGAATTTTGCTCAGAACTTTTTTGGTTTTGGAAACAATACAGTAAATCTTGATGATATTCTTGGTTTAGATTACAATAGAGTAAAAACTGGAATATGGTCCTTAAACCTTGGTTTTGTGAAGAACGGTAGATATGGAAACAGGTTGTCTATTACTGGATCGTATGAAGGAGTAGAGGTTCAGGACTCACAAGGTAGATTTATTACCTCTGGACTTGGTCTGGTTACTTCTGACCCTGAGTTTTTTGAAAGAAAATTCTTTGCTGGAATAGATTTAGACTATGAATATAAGAGCTTTGATGTCAGTGCAAATCCTACTAGAGGTATGCTGTTTAAACTCCAGGGAGGTTCTAAAATGAATTTGGATGATACTGACAGAACTTTTGGTTATATAAAACCGAAACTTGGATTTTATAATGCAATCACTAAAAACCGGAAACTGGTTTTAAAGACGGATGTGCAAGCAGAGTTTATGATTGGCGATGGTTTTGAATTTTACCAAGCAGCTACCTTAGGTGGAATTAACAGCCTAAGAGGATTTAGAGAAGAACGTTTTACTGGTGATAAAGCACTAGCCTTTAGTGGAGATCTTAGGTATAGTTTTAATAAATTCAAAACAGGTTTATTACCGTTGCAATTAGGGGTTTATGGAGGATATGATATTGGTAGGGTATGGTTTGATGGAGAAGATACTAACATTTGGCATGACTCTATAGGTGGTGGATTTTGGATCAATGCTGTAGATTCAATAGCAGGACAATTCAATTTGTTTAGTAGTGACGATGGTTTACGATTTACCTTTGGATTGGGATTGAGTTTTTAAAAAAAAAAGAAGCTCCCAATATAAGATGCGAAAATATAAGGAGCTTCTCGGTTAAGGAACAATCAAGCTGTTCACAAAACAAAATGTTATTTAAAAAAAGTCTAAAGTAGTTCTTGGTACCGTAGTGGTTACCGTTTCAGAAATTTCTAATATGGCTTTTGATCTTGTTTCGGGTGTTTTTGTCTTATTGGTCGATGACTTTAATGTATTGGAATGACCAATTTTGTTTTTTTCTGGAATCTTTGCGCTATTAGTTATAGATTTTTGTGTCGTGTTTTTGGTAATTCTTGTTTTATCGTTCGAAACGTTTTCTTGACAAAAAAGTAAATTACAAGAGAAAAAAGTAATTAACATTAGATAAGCTGGGGCGGCTTTCATATATAAATGATGTATTTAGGGGTTAGTAAACAGAAAGATGTATACGCTTTCCTACAAATTTCAAGTCTAAATTAAGGATAAATTAATCTGTAAATTGCTATTAGTCAGTCGAAAACAAGATTGCCTTTATTGATGATTGTTGAAAAGTAAGTTTAAGACTACTTTTTTTAATTCAGAATGAATTGGTACCACTATTTTTGTCGACGAAAGGTTAAACCTTTGGTTTAAGTGTGTAAATGTTGATAACTTTTGAAAATATTTTTTGAGATGACTATAACCAATAAAACGTTACTAGTAAAATAAATTATTAATAAAAATTATATTGAAAACTTCCATACTATTTACGAATCGATTACAACTTAGAATTGTAACGTTATCAGATTTACCTAAAATTCATGAATTACTTTTGATTCCTGAAGTGGATCAATATAATGCCTTAGGTATACCGACTAATAAAGAGGTTACATCGGTGTATCTTGATGAATGGGTTGAGAATTACAGAATGAGAAAAGAATTTGTTTTTACAATCAATTTACAGTCTAATGACGAATTTCTTGGTTTAATATCTCTTCGGATAGGAAATCCAAAATATAGTATTGCTTCCATCTGGTATAAATTACATCCAAGTTTTTGGGGTAAAGGATATGCTACGGAGGCGGCAAAAGCAATTTTGCAATTTGGTTTTGAGGAAGTTGGACTTCATAGGATTGAAGCAGGATGCGCGGTAGATAATATAGGTTCTATTAGAGTGTTAGAAAAAATTGGAATGATTAGAGAAGGTCATAAACGTAAAGTATTGCCTCTTAAAACAGGGTGGTCTGACAATTATGAATTTGCAATGTTAGAAGAAGATTGGAAACCTTAAAAATATTTATTTGATACGATATTCATACAATCTCCCTTTCATGTTTTTTCTTTTTTCATCAACAATTAGAAGTGTGGAATCATTTTTAAAACAAATACCTTCTTTTTGAGAAAAATGATTGAGTTTTATCTTTTTGATTCTACCATTAAATAGATTGTCATCCTTAAAGTCAGATAAGATGAATATTTTATTATACGTAAGAAGTGCTATTTTATCTGCTGTAGAATTAATTGCTGCACCACTTATAAAACAGTCATTTGAATCATCGCAGGTTTTATAACTTCCAATTAACGTGGCAATTTGTTTTCCTGGAGTATCAGAAACTTTATAGAGTTTTGTCACTCCATCAAATTTAGAACTTCTATTTTTTGTAAATAAATAGAAGCTTCCATTTCTATAAATGAAAGCTTCTATGTCAAAATTTTTATTCTTCTTTCCTGGGGGAAACTTCTTTTGATCCTCTAAACTGAATTCTATTTTACTAACTTCTATATTATCCGAAAAAATATTGGATACTTTATATATAGACAGATCTTTTCTATTATTATAATTATTTCCAAAATCACCTATGTACAAGTTGTTCTGATGATCATAAGCAAGATCTTCCCAATCTACATTTTTACTATTAGGGATTTTAAGTTTTTTTACAATTTTCCCCTTTTGATTTAAGCAAAATAAAGTATTATCATTTCCAGAATCGTTAATTGCATAGAGAAGAGTATCAGAAGTAAATTTGGTTATACCCGATATTTCCTTAATATTCTTAGATAATCCATTAATGATAATTAGGTCTGTGCTATCATTTTTCTGACAACTTACAGATAGTGATATAGTTAATAATAGAAAGAAAGTTATCAGTTTCAATATGTATAGTTTTAACTTTTTTGATTCCAAGCATTTAGCATCCAGCTTGTTTTTTCTAATTCACCAATATATGTGCCAGTAATATCTAATGTTCCATCGTCTCCTGCTTTTTCTGCTTCTTTTGTTACAAGTTTTAGTTGTTTCAAAATAGCATCGTGATCTTCAAGAATAGCAGAAACCATCTCATGATCTACCAATTTAGTATCTGCTTCTTTAATAGAAGAAGTCGTAAGATACGAACTGTAATTACTAATTGGTTTAGCTCTTAGCGTCAATATCCTTTCCGCAATTTCGTCAATTTTTAACTTAGCATCCTCATATAGTTCTTCAAATTTTAAATGTAATTCAAAGAAATTGCGACCAGTAATATTCCAGTGAAAATTTCTAAGCTTTTGATAATACATATGATAATCTGCTAATAATACATTAAGTGCTTGTACAGTTTCTTTATTTGAATAAGTCATAGTTTTTGTTTATTGGTTTTATTTTTTCAATACAAAATTACTATAATTAAACATGTTAAATTAAAGTTACAATAGTTAGTAGTAATCCGGGTATTATATCAATCTATTTGTGATTTCTTTAAGAACAAAATCATAATATTTAGGATCATGAGGGACGTAATTTGTCTTGGCATCTATATCTTTAAGATGATTCATTAAAAGTTGTATAGGAATAAGTTTAATCTCTGATACTTCTTCTTTTTGAAGCGTTAGCTCTTCTGTTGATACTTTTAATTCTGAAAGAAAAATGTAATGGAGTTCATTGTCGAATATATCTGGGCTTGGTTGTTTTTCTGAAAAATATGTTCCAATGAAATCCAAATTCTTCTTATCTATAGTTGTACCAATCTCTTCTTCAGTTTCACGTAGTGCAGAATTATTAGGAGTTTCTCCAGCTCCTATGTGTCCTGCAACGGAGACATCCCATAAATTAGGAAAAGTATCTTTGTCTTTAGCTCGTTTCTGCAATAGTATTTTTCCATTCAGAGTATAAAACCAAATATGAACGCTCGCATGGTATAATCCTAGTCGATGAGCTTCAGATTTTAATCGAACTTCACCGGTTAGTTTTCCGTCTCTTTTTACTATGTCTATAAGTTCATCAGCCATGATTCCATAAAAGTAAAAATTATTTAATTAATCGTAGAATTCAATAAATTTTATAAAATCATTATTAAAATCCTCTATATTGTTAAGAGTGTTTAAAGAATATCATAATTATATATTAAATATTTATTGCTAAATTAATATATTTATGCAAAATAGGTATATATGATTATTCAAACCTGCCCTAATTGTGGTTCCGATAAATATATTAAGAGTGGTATTGTTAATAATAGACAACGATATAAGTGTAAATCCTGTAATTATTTTTTTTCGGTTAATAAAATAGGGAAGAAAATTGATGATTATTATGTTAATAAAGCGCTCCAGTTGTACTTAGAAGGGTTAGCATATCGAGAAATAGAAAGGGTTTTGGGAATTTCTCATGTCAGTATTATGAATTGGGTAAAAAAGTACAATATAAAGAGACCTTATAATCATAACTATCATCCAACCTATAAAATTCTGAGTGCATCAGAATTGTCAATTTATTTTCAGGATGTACATAATTTATCTGGCGCAGGTTGTGTTGTTACTGAACTAGGAGATAAATTTATGCTTATTAAATGGGAACGTTTCAGAGATTAGATATAGTAAATTACCAAAAAAGTATAGTATGTTTTTATTAACTAATGCTTTTTAGGAGATTCGTAGTGTGCACAACATTATTTTAATTACAACACTAATTCTAATCTTTAAAACTTTATTATGAAACAACTTATATTATTGTTGGGAATATTTATTTTTTCCTTTCAATATTCGTATTCACAGGGTTCTCCGGATTATACAGGAGGATTAAAGGTGAAACTTAATGAAGATGGATCAAAATATTTCAGAGTAATTTCTTGGGCTCAATTTTGGGCGCAGTATAACGATGATGTCCCTGATGATGAGAGTAAAACTAATTTTAGTATCAGACGGGCGCGTATTCTGATGTACGCACAGATAAACAAAGACTTCCTTATTCTTACACATTTTGGATTAAACAGTTTAAATGCTAATAATCAAAGTCCTACAGGACTAGGAGAAAGTTCTCAATTGTTTTTTCATGGTGTATGGGCGCAGTATAGTCTAGGATCAAATCATGCGATTGGTGCAGGTTTACATTATTGGAACGGTATTTCTAGATTGAATAATCAGAGTACTTTAAATATGATGACTTTGGATAATAATAGACAATCTTGGGCAACTATAGGTTTATCCGATCAATTTGCTCGTCATATTGGTATATATGCTAAAGGATCTTTTGGTAATTTTTTATATCAAATATCTGTCAATGAATCGATAACCAATAATTTGCAAGCCGGAGTAGATCCTGCTGCTGGAGGTCCAGCAGTATATGCTGGACGCAGATTGCTGGGGTCTAGAGATGCGGGTAAAAACTTTGCTGGATATTTTGAATATAATTTTATGGACAAAGAATCAAATTTTTTACCTTACAAAGTAGGAACGTATCTGGGTGGTAAAAAAATGTTTAATGTGGGAGCAGGATTCTTTTATCACCCCGAAGGAAGTGTACTTGCTAATGCAGATGGAACGCTAGAGGGGCAGGATGTTGCTATATTCGCTGTTGATGCTTTTTATGATGCTCCATTAGGAACTAATGGGTCAGCAATTACGGCATACGCCACGTTTCAAAATAATGATTACGGAGAGAATTTTACCTTAGGACAAACTTACGAAACTGGGTCAATGATTTATGGTCATGTAGGTTACGTGATTCCTAATACCAATAAAAAAATTAAGTTTCAACCGTATGCATTGTTTAAAACAAGATCAATTGAAGCTATAGATGACAATGCTACTAGTTTTGGATTAGGAGCCAATGCATATATAAGTGGTCATAATTCTAAACTAACATTAGAATATCAGAATACAAAATACGGCGATAATGATGCTCAAGGAGTCTTAACGCTACAAGCTATGATCTATCTATAAAATTTTAAAATATGACAGAAAAACAGAAAAAGGCAAAAGCCTATTGGAAAGAGAATGTGAAATATCTTTTTATTCTTCTCGCTATTTGGTTTGTAGTATCGTATGGTGCGGGTATTTTGTTAAAGGATGCCTTAAATAATATTCGTCTTGGAGGTTTTCGACTAGGATTCTGGTTTGCTCAGCAAGGGTCTATATATGTGTTCGTGATTTTGATCTTTGTATATGTGCGATTGATGAATAAGTTAGATAAAAAGTATGGGTACGACAAAGATTAGCTAGTCGTTATACCGTGTGAAATATTTTAGGATAGCATTGATGAATTTTTGTTCAAAGAAATCCTATTAATAATAATATCCCAAAGAGGAAATAAAATTAAAATAACAATTTAAGATATAAAATTATGAGTGTTCAATTATGGACTTATATTATTGTAGGAGTCACCTTCGCATTATATATTGGTATAGCTATCTGGTCAAGAGCTAGTTCTACAAAAGAGTTTTATGTAGCAGGTGGAGGTGTTTCTCCATTGGCTAATGGTATGGCTACGGCTGCAGATTGGATGAGTGCAGCTTCTTTCATATCTATGGCTGGAATTATTGCATTTGCCGGATATGATGGAGCTGTTTATTTAATGGGATGGACCGGAGGGTATGTATTATTAGCATTATTGCTAGCACCTTATCTTCGTAAATTCGGAAAGTTTACTGTCCCAGATTTTATTGGAGACCGTTATTATTCTAAAACAGCGCGATCAGTAGCAGTATTTTGCGCATTATTAGTATCCTTTACCTATGTCGCGGGACAGATGAGAGGAGTAGGGATAGTTTTTTCTCGATTTTTAGAAGTAGATATTAATACAGGTGTAATTATCGGGATGATTATTGTCCTTTTTTATGCAGTGTTAGGCGGTATGAAAGGAATCACTTATACACAAGTTGCACAATACTGCGTGTTGATATTTGCTTTTATGGTTCCAGCTATTTTTATTTCTATACAAATGACAGGCAATCCAATTCCACAATTAGGATTTGGAGGTACAGTTACAGATGGATCGGGAGTATATTTGTTAGATAAGTTGGATGGACTTAGTACAGAACTAGGTTTTGCAGCATATACAGATGGATCAAAATCGACATTAGATGTATTTGCAATTACATTGGCATTAATGGTAGGAACAGCAGGTTTACCACACGTAATTGTTCGGTTTTTTACTGTGAAACGAGTAAAAGATGCTCGTAAATCCGCAGGATATGCGTTACTATTAATCGCAATTTTATACACGACTGCTCCTGCAGTGGCTGTTTTTGCTAAAACGAATTTGATAGAATCTGTTCAGAATAAGAAGTACGAAGAGCTTCCGGCTTGGTTTAAGAATTGGGAAGATACAGGACTACTAGGTTGGACGGATAAAAATGGAGATGGACAGGTACAGTATTCTAGTGGTCACTCTGTAGAAGGAAATAAGAACAAACCTATTTTTGATGGTAAAAATAGAGGAGAAAATGGTCAAAGAATGATCACTAATGTAAATGCAGCAACAAAAAATGAGCTTTTTGTAGATAGAGATATTATGGTATTAGCAAATCCAGAGATAGCAAACTTGCCAAATTGGGTAATCGCATTGGTAGCAGCAGGAGGATTGGCAGCAGCATTATCTACAGCAGCTGGTTTATTATTGGTTATTTCTTCTTCTGTATCACATGATTTAATCAAGAAAATGATTAAGCCAGATATTTCTGAAAAAGGAGAACTAATCGCTGCTCGTCTTTCTGCTGTAGCGGCAGTTTGTGTAGCGGGATATTTTGGCATCAATCCACCAGGTTTTGTCGCAGCAGTAGTAGCATTAGCCTTTGGGTTAGCTGCAGCATCATTTTTTCCAGCAATTGTTTTGGGAATTTTTTACAAAAGAATGAATAAAGAAGGAGCAGTAGCAGGAATGGTTGTAGGTATTTTGTGTATGCTATTATATATGATTAAGTATAAACTAGGATGGTTTGATGAAACACTTCCACCTTCAAGCGAGTGGTGGTTTGGGATTTCACCAGAAGGTTTTGGTGCTGTAGCTATGGTTATTAATTTTATAATATCCTTGGTAGTATCTAAATTCACTGCTGCACCTCCTGAAGATGTTCAGGAGATTGTAGAAAACATTAGGTTACCTAATAATGCGGGAGAAGCAACTGGTCATTAAAAATAATCAAAAACCTATGTGACTAAAAAGATCACATAGGTTTTAAATTAGATCATTTATATGAAGAAACGCCATCAACAAAAATTGATTATACTGTCATTAGCACTGTTATTATTGTTTAATATTCCACTGGTTTTAATATTTAATCATTCTGGAAATATATCAGGTTTTCCCATTATGTATTTTTTTATTTTTTTGATTTGGGCAATAGCAATCTTTATTTCTGCTATTATTTTAAAAAAGTATTATGAGTAATTATATTTTAATATTCATAATCGTAGTGTATTTAGCATTTTTATTTGGAGTGGCTTTTTGGGCAGAAAAAAAGGCAAAGAGTACTTGGGTGAATAATGCATACGTTTATACATTATCACTTGCTGTTTATTGTTCGGCATGGACTTATTATGGGAGTGTGGGAATTGCTGCTACTTCGGGAATTAGTTTTTTAACGACGTATTTAGGACCTGTGATAGCGTTTCCATTATGGATAATCGTTTTAAAAAAAATAATACGAATCTCTAAACAACAAAAAGTATCTAGCATTGCAGATTTTATATCCTTGCGTTACGGGAACAATAGATTTTTAGGAGCGTTAGTAACTATAATTTGTGTTTTAGCTATTGTACCATATATCTCATTACAGTTAAAAGCTATTTCAGAAACGTTTTCGATTATTTCTGAGGATATGATTCCTTCATCTACTTCAATTTTTCAGGACACTACTTTTTATGTAGCGCTCTTGCTAGCGATATTTGCTGCCTTTTTTGGTACTCGAGTCACAGATGCTACTCGAAGAAGGCAAGGAATTGTTTTTTCAGTTGCGGTAGAATCCATTTTGAAACTTGTTTTCTTTTTGATAATAGGAGTTTATGTAACTTACTTTTTATTCGATGGTACCGGAGATATATACGATAAAATTTCTTCCGTAGAAAATTTAAAATCTCTAACTACACTTGATGGATTAGAAGCAGGTATAAATTGGTATTTTATGATTGCACTATCGTTTTTTGCCATTTTTTTATTGCCAAGACAGTTTCAGGTAGCTGTTGTTGAAAATACTTCAGAAAAACATTTAAAAAAAGCGATTTGGCTCTTTCCTTTATATCTTTTATTATTTAATGTATTCGTAATATTTGTAGCTTGGGGAGGAAAGTTAAGTCTCGATGAAAGTTTAAATCCAGATTATTATACATTATTACTACCATTACAACACGACAATATTTTTTTGGCGACCTTGGTATTTTTAGGAGGGTTTTCTGCCGTAATTTCAATGGTGGTTGTTTCTACACTAGCACTTTCAGTTATGCTCAGTAATAATTTAATTATTCCATATGGTTTTTTAGATAAGTTTAGCAGAAGTCATCCAGAGAGAAATGCGAACTATATAAAGAACATTAGAAGAATAGCAATTTTTTCATTGATTGTCGGGGCTTATTTATTTTATATTAATTTTAATGTACAGTTGTCCTTATTTTCGATTGGACAAATATCTTTTGTGATCATTGCGCAACTGGCACCGGCATTTTTTATAGGATTATTTTGGAATAGAGGTTCTGCTATCGCGGCCAAATCCGGAATAATAGCTGGAATATTAATAACAATATACACCCTAATCCTTCCTTTTGTTCAGGATATTATAGTAGGTAATACAGATTTTATAGCAAACGGACCTTTTGGGATTGCACTATTAAGACCTTATGAACTGTTAGGGATCGATTTTATGACACCTGTTACTCACGCTTTTTTTTGGAGTATGTTTTTTAATATTATGATATATTTATCAGTATCGATTTCTCAGAAAGGAAATTATAGAGAACGTAATTATGCTGAAATGTTTGTGAATAATAGTTATGATTCTTTACAAGAAAGTGCCTATGTATGGAAAGGAGAGGCATATGTGTCGGATATTAGAAATTTATTGATAAAATTCCTAGGAATCCAAAGAACGGAAAGAGCTTTAAATCTTTTTTATAGAAAACATGATTTACCACCAACGCTTAAGAAAGCAGATTCTAGATTAATTAATTTTTCAGAAAAATTGTTAACAGGAAGTATAGGAGGAGCTTCATCCAGAATATTGATAGCTAGTGTCGTAAAAGAGCAACCGGTTACTTTGGTAGAAGTGTTAGAGATTTTAGAAGAAAGTAAAAAAACAATTTCTACAAACAAGTTTTTAAAACAAAGATCTGATGAGCTTACGGAGTTAACGGATGAACTAAAAAAAGCCAACGAAGAGTTAAAGCTTCAAGACAAAATAAAAGATGAATTTTTAGATACAGTCGCGCACGAGCTCAAAACTCCGATTACGTCAATCAGAGCTGCTTCAGAGGTTTTGTTGGATAATGATCAAGATATGCCAAATGATTTAAGAATTCAGTTTTTAGATACCATATTGATGGATTCAGAGCGTTTGTCTAAATTAATACATAATATACTCGATCTAGAGAAATTAGCATCGGGAAGAGAAGTTTTTGACAAGAGAAACAATAATTTAACAGAAACCATAAAACAAGCGATCTCCGGAGTTTATACAATTGCACAACAAAAAAACATTAGAATTGTCACTTCAGAATTACCTGAGGTAATTTTAGTTTTTTGTGATGAAGATCGAATGCTGCAAGTGTTTACGAATCTATTATCGAATGCTATTAAATTTGTAGAAGATAAAAAGGGGTTGATTACGATTGCACTTTTAGACGTAGATGATTTTGTTAGAGTTACAATACAAGATAATGGAAAAGGGATCCCTAAAAGTGATAGGAAATATATATTTGATAAATTTTATCAATCTCATAATCAAAACATCAAAAAACCTTTAGGTAGTGGCTTAGGTCTGGCTATATGTAAGCAAATTATAGAAGGGCATAATGGCGAAATATGGATTGATGATTCTTTTAATAACGGAGCAAAATTTGTAATTGATTTGCCGAAGAGTTTAAAATAATTTGGTAAAGAATCGATTATCGAAATGAAAAGAAAAGAAAAAGAAATTTTTATCTTACCAAAAGATAGAAAACCCAAATGAAAATGCAAAAAAAAATATTAATAGTAGATGATGAACCTAATATTGTAATGTCTTTAGAGTATACATTTAAAAAACAGGATTTTGAAGTCTTCATTGCTAGAGATGGGAGCGAGGCTATCCAGATTCTAGAAACACAAATACCTACAGTAGTGCTTCTAGATATTATGATGCCAAATGTAGATGGATATCAAACATTAAAATATATAAGATCGAATCCAAAAACAAAAGACATTAAAGTGGTTTTTTTAACTGCTAAAAATAAAGCATCTGACATAGAAAAAGGACTAGAAATGGGAGTGGATAAATATCTTACAAAACCGTTTTCAGTTAAAAAAATTATTACTGAGATAAAGGCTTTAATTGAATAGGATGTAAGGATATTTAATTTAAAAACATGTAACTAATCGCCTTTTAGCTAGAATAAAGTGTCGTTTAGCTAAATAATTTAAAAGGTAAAATGGTTATTAAGAAATTTAATATTTAGTAAAAAAAAATAAAATAAACTACAATGAGTAACTATCACATAAAACATCTCGAGGAGTATTTTCAGGTATATAGAAAATCTGTGCGTAATCCAGAACTTTTCTGGAGTGAAATTGCAGAAGAACATTTTTTATGGAGAAAGAAATGGGATAACGTTCTGGATTGGGATTTTTCTAAACCTGAAGTAAAATGGTTTGATGGAGCAAAGCTTAATATTACAGAAAACTGTATAGACAGACATCTATATGTTCGAGGGGATAAAACTGCAATTTTATTCGAGCCCAATAATCCAGAAGAAGCTGCAGAACATATAACATATAATCAATTGCATGAGCGAGTATGTAAATTCGCAAATGTTCTAAAAACTAAAGGAGTTAAAAAAGGTGATCGTGTTTGTATTTACCTTCCTATGATTCCTGAGTTGGCAATTTCGGTATTGGCTTGTGCTAGAATTGGAGCAATACATTCTGTGATTTTTGCAGGATTTTCTGCTACAGCTCTAGCAACTAGAGTTAATGATTGTGAAGCTAAAATGATAATCACCTCTGATGGTTCTTATCGAGGATCAAAAACAATAGACCTGAAGGGTATTGTCGATGAAGCTGTTGAACAATGTCCGGGAGTGGAATCCGTATTGGTTGCAAAACGAATTAATACAGATGTTAAAATGAAATCAGGACGGGATGAATGGTTACAACCATTACTGGATAAAGCAGATGCAAATTGTATCCCAGAAGTTATGGATGCGGAAGATCCATTGTTCATTTTGTATACCTCTGGTTCTACAGGAAAACCAAAGGGAATGATGCATACTACTGGAGGCTATATGGTCTATACGGCATTTACTTTTAAAAATGTTTTTCAGTATAGAGAAGATGATATCTATTGGTGTACTGCAGATATTGGTTGGATTACTGGTCATTCCTATATAGTATATGGCCCTTTAGCTAATGGAGCAACTACTGTAATGTTCGAGGGAGTGCCGTCATACCCGGATTATGGAAGGTTTTGGGATATCGTGCAAAAACATAAAATTACTCAGTTCTATACAGCACCAACCGCGATCAGAGCATTGGCTAAAGAAAATTTAGATTATGTAACTAAATATGATCTATCTAGTTTGAAAGTTTTAGGAACGGTAGGAGAGCCTATTAACGAAGAAGCTTGGCATTGGTATAATGATCACGTAGGCCAAAAAGACTGTCCAATAGTGGATACTTGGTGGCAAACAGAAACAGGAGGTATTCTAATTTCTCCTATCCCTTTTGCTACGCCTACAAAACCAACTTATGCTACTTTACCAATGCCTGGAATACAACCCACTTTAATGGATGAAAGTGGTAATGAAATTATAGGAAATCAGGTAGAAGGAAGATTATGCATTAAATTTCCTTGGCCATCAATAGCACGAACCATATGGGGAGATCACAATCGATATAGAGACACCTATTTTTCTGCATTCAAAAATAAATACTTTACAGGAGATGGAGCCTTACGCGATGAAGTTGGGTATTATAGGATTACGGGTAGGGTAGATGATGTTATTATTGTCTCGGGTCATAATTTAGGAACTGCACCGATTGAAGACGCGATTAATGAGCATCCTGCTGTTGCGGAATCAGCTATTGTCGGTTTTCCTCACGATATTAAAGGAAATGCATTATACGGATTTGTTATACTAAAAGAAACAGGAGAATCTAGAGATCGAGATAACCTAAGTAAAGAGGTTAATCAGCAAATCACAGAACGTATAGGTCCTATCGCAAAACTTGATAAAATACAATTTGTTCCAGGACTTCCTAAAACTAGAAGTGGTAAAATCATGCGTCGTATTTTAAGAAAAATCGCATCTAATGATACTTCTGATCTAGGTGATATTAGTACTTTGTTAAACCCAGAAATAGTTGAAGAGATAATAGATGAGTTAGCATTTGTTACACCTGTTAAAAAATAATAAGATTTAATAATTAAGACTTTTACAAAAACAAATAGCCTCGCAATTGCGAGGCTATTTGTTTTTGTATGAATTACTAATAGTAATTATTGTTTTTTAATCAATATTTTTTGTTGAGAAAATTGATACGCAACTTCTAAAAATTCTAGCATTTTGGGCCAGTTGGTATTAGGCTCATAATTATGCGTGTAATATTTAAAAGTATTTATGGTCAATTTATTTCCTTCTAAGGTATGATTACTTGTAAAGCCTCCGGTTTCATTTTTCACTTCAAAATCTAGCTTATCCAATCCTGCTACTTCGTATCCATCAGGAATTGTTAAGTTAATCGTGTTGTTAAAAGATCTTGGGTAAGGCATACGAATATCTTCTTCTCTTCCTTTATCTTTTTCTTCGATAGCAATTTGTCCACCAATAAATTTTCCTATTTCAAAAAGATAATTAGGTCCAGCTCTTTTTAATAGATCATTCGCAGCTAGGAATTCTTCTTTGTAACTAAGTACGTCTTCTATATTGTATCTACCTGTTTCAAGAACTTCAAAAGAAAAATCTTCAATTTTGAAATCTAATTCTTCTTCAAGACTCTCTTGATATGATTCTTTTTGGACTGATACTATTTTTTCCTTAAATGCAGGAAATTCTTTCTCATATTTCTTCTTATTTCTTTTCTTTTTTAAACGATCATATAGTCTTTTAGTATTGTATTTCACGTGATCCTCTTCTGTGAAATTCAAAGAATTCAATCGGTCATTAATTTCATTTACTTTATTATGTCCTTTAAGAGCAGATTTTCTGAAAACTTTTATTTTCTCGAAACCGTCTACGAAAGTAATATCATATTGTTGGTTAGAATTATTACGTTTATAATCAGATACTGGTATCATTACTTTTTTTATCGTCTCTAATCGATGTCCTTTACCAGTTTCTAAACTATAAGCTTCATTACCTTCTAGATAATATGGGATGTAATTGAAGTTTGTGTGATTCCCAAATTGACTAACATATAGAGGGTTTTCCGGATCAAGATTAATCTTTAAAAACAAAGTGATGTCATCAGGAAATAGAAGGTCATCAATTTTTCCTTGACTTCTAGGTATTGCTGCAATCATCTCGAAAGGAATTTTCTCCTCTCTCAAAAAGGAAGCGTAGTAATTTATAAATTTTAATTCTTTGGTTATGTATTTCGGGAAAGCGTAAAATTGAAAGGGATTATCTACTGTCAGGTCGTTTTGGTATGCTACTGCAGCTTCAATAAATTGATTAAGGTAGTATTGTCTCATATAATAATACGCTTCTTCAATTCTTTCCTTTTTAGAAAAGTCTTTATCTTTTAGATATCTATCTGATCCTTTATAACCGTGATCAAATACAGTAATACCTTTATAGTAATTTAAAACCTCTTCATCGGTTACATTATCTTTAATCTTAGATTTTTCTTCACCAACAAATGCTTCTGTTCTTTTATCTTTTTCTAGAGCAACTTGAAATTTTACATATGGCGCATTTAACAATATATACTCCCACATGATTGGGTCGATTTTCTCTATATCTTTCATTTCAAAAGTATACCTCTTGTTTTTACCTTTTTCGGGACTTATATCTTTAGGCTCAGGTGCTCCATTTTCCGTTTTGATACTGATAAAAAAATCTTTTTTAGAATGAATGTCTAATTCATAATTCATGATAGGGTATTCTCCACTAATTACATCTCTAACCGATGGAGCTTCTAATACTCCCATAATAGGTTCTCGTTCTTTATAATAAATACAGAAATCGATAATATCTCCAATTTCCAAATCAGGGATTGCTAGCTTACTTTTTTTCGCAAACTTTCTAATAAAACCTCCGGCAACAGGAACAGTTCCGTCAGATTCTGAAGATTCTACTTTTTCTTTATCTACATCAATTATGTTTACTGATCCGTTCGGCTTTATAATCTTAACAATTAATTGTTTGTTCTGCCCCAATTTGTCAAATTCAGAAAAAGAATTTACAGAAGCTTGATCATTTAGCTTAATAATTTTTCTGGCTATTAGATATGTGTTAAGTGCTTTTTTTGCCTTAAAGTAGTAATAATCATAATCACTTAAAATGACAACAGCGGATTCATCTTTCCACTTATCAGGAATACCAGGTAGTTCTGCATATTGATCATCATCACTCCAGATATATTCAGCTAGATTATCTATTTTAGGAAGCTGACCATATACAGATATTGTCTGGATGAAAGAGATTACAAATATGATTTTTGTAATTAGATTACTTGTTTTTTTCATTGTTATTGATTGAATGTAAGTGAATATGATAAAAGGATGTATTCAATAATTTTATTGTTATTCTTTGGTCAAAATTATTTGTTGTTGATATTGCTTTTTTAATTTTTTATGAAATTCCTTCCAGGCGCTTAACTCAGTTTTACTGATAATCGCATTCTTAAAGTTGATATTCTTCTCATAAATAATTTTATCATTATCCGATGTATAGTTCAATGATATTTCAAAATCTTTATTGTTTACCGAAAGATTTTTTGGTAGCTCTTTCACAATATATCCTTCAGGGATTTCGATAGTAGTAGCCGTATTTTCTAAAGTTTTGTATGGTAAAACAAATGCGGTTTTTCTTTTGTCAAAATCTAATTGTTGGTAGCTTTTGTAGTAATCAATATCAATGTAAAGTTCATTTTCAAAACTACTGATTGCATTGTTTTGAGTTATATGATAGGATAAATGTAGGTCTTGGTCTCGATTACTTATATCGGTGATCGTAATGTCATCCAAAACTAAATTTTTATCTCCTCGTCCGATATAGTATTCTAATACTTCAGTCTTCCTATCTTTTTTTAAATTGTTGATGTTATATAAAATATCCGTTTTGCTTTCTCCTTCATATTTTCTTTTAATAGTTCCTATAAGCTTTTCTTCTTCGATTTTTAAACTAGATATTACTGTTTCTATATTGTTTTTAGAAATATTTGAAGGAATTGTATCTAGAATATAATCTTCCTCATTTTCTATCAAAACCTGTTTTTTCTGAATTCTTTCAGCATAAGTTCCTAAGGGATTATACTTTTCCGTAGCGTCTAAAAAATATTTTTTATCATCAACAATCACAGTACAAATCATATGATTATCCACGGCAATTGTAGGTAGTGAGTAGTCGTAAGCAATCCGTCTTGTGCCAATCCACGATAATCTAGCATCAAATCCCGCTATTTTCATCATTTGTTTAGTCAGATTGGCCATTCCTTTACAGTCACCGTATTTTTTCCGATATACATTGGCAGCTTCTTCTGGTTTGAAACCTGCGATTCCGTCTTCAAAGGCTATATATCTTATATTATCCTGAACCCAATAGTAAATCGCTTTTATCTTTTCCTCATCTGTATTTTGGTTTTCAATGATGGATAATGTTTTTTCTTTTAGAGATTCAGTATCATTATTTAATTGAAGTACCAGAGAGTGATACCATTTGTAAAGATCTTTAGTATTGTTAAGTAATACTTGTTTAGTGTCATTTTTAGTATGGGATTTAGCCAAAAATAGTAAGTGTGGTCTATAATGTGTAGGTCCAATACTATTTTCCTCTTTAACAACGGCTTCTACATTTTCTATAGTATAGGTATATTGGGTAATACCTTTGTTTTCAATTTGTTTTTTTTCTCTTTTTACAGAAATACTGTCCATATTGATTTCTCTGATTTCTACATCTAACCAATTTGGAATATTTACGGTAATTGTTTTTTGTACAATTGGAAAATAACTATCTAAAAAAGTGTTTACAAAGTATTTAACATCCTTATATTTCTTTTTATATCCGAAAGTGTATTTATATCCTAATAAAGGGAAGTTTAAACCGCTCCATTTAATTCTGGCATCAGAATGAAATAGTTCTTCCTGATTATAGTATTCATCCCTAAAACGTATACCTGCAGATTGACCATTTTTGTGATTTACGTATACATCTTGAATTTTAGATTGATCATCATATCCTATGAATAGAGGGATTTCTGTTCTGGATTTTAAGTTGATGAATTCCTGTTTAAACTTGTTTTTAACTATAACCTTATCGGTTTTTTTGTCAAAATCAAAATCAATAACTTCTGAGTGTTTTAGTAAAGCAATATCTTCATCAGGGTAGGAATTACTTAGTTCTTTAGCTAGTGATATATCTTCTTCTGTAGGTTCGAATTTCTTTTGAGAAGTAGCAATAAATGAAGTAGATAATAAAAGTAATAAAAAATAGTATTTTGATATCATAGGGATATTTTAGCACAAAATTAAAGGGGCAAATATATTAATAATGACCGATAAAAAGCATATAAAAATCGATAAAGAGTTGTCTTTAGTGGTTTTATCTTCTTTGTTTGAATTAACTTATTAAGGTTTTTGCGTTTTTTTATAAAAAAAACTGCACCTTATATTTAGTAAGATGCAGTCTAAGTTATCAAAAAAAAAGATTTTACTTTATTTATTTCTTAGCTTTTGGTTTGCTCTTTGGTCTTGGTTTTGCCTTTGTAGTTGGTTTCGGTTTTTCGAAATAACTAAAAGTTTCACCGGATTTAATAGCAAGTAAGCTTTCATATATTAGATTAATTACATTTTCTACATCATCTCTGTGAACCATTTCTACAGTGGTATGCATATAACGAAGAGGTAAAGAGATTAACGCAGAGGCAACCCCTCCATTACTGTAAGCAAAAGCATCAGTATCCGTACCTGTCATTCTACTAGATGCCATTCGCTGGAATGGTATTTTTTTCTTCTCTGCAGTGTCAATTAATAATTCTCTTAATCTATTCTGAACAGCAGGAGCATAAGAAATCACAGGGCCATCGCCGATTTTTGTTTCACCTTGAGTTTTCTTTTCTATCATAGGTGTAGTTGTGTCATGACAAACATCGGTAACGATAGCAACATCTGGTTTGATAGTGTGTGTAATCATTTCGGCACCTCTAAGACCTATTTCTTCCTGAACAGAATTAGTTATATATAGTCCAAAGTCTAACTTATCTTTGTTTTCCTTTAATAAGCGAGCAACTTCAGCAATCATAAAACCACCCATTCTATTATCCAAGGCTCGACAAACAAACTTGTCTTTGTTAAGAATAAAAAACTCATCGGGGTAGGTAATTACGCATCCTACGTGAACTCCAAGTTTCAAAACTTCCTCTTTAGTATTGCATCCTACATCAATACAAATATTTTCTAATGTTGGAGCTTGTTCTTTAGAACCTTTACGAGTATGTATTGCCGGCCAGCCAAACACGCCCTGTACAATTCCTTTTTTAGTATGGATATTTACACGTTTTGAAGTCGCTATTTGATGATCACTGCCTCCATTTCTAATCACATATATAAGACCATTGTCTGTAATATAGTTTACATACCATGAAATTTCATCAGCGTGCCCTTCTATAACTACCTTGTATGTTGCCTTAGGATTAATAACACCAACGGCAGTTCCATATGTGTCCGTAATAAATTCATCTACATATGGCTTCAGGTAATCCATCCATATTTTTTGTCCTTCCCATTCGTAACCTGTAGGTGCAGCATTGTTCAAATATTTCTCGAGAAAAGTCAAAGACTTCTTATTTAATATACTTTTTTTAGCCATTTATATATTTTTGTTTTGTACGAAGTTAATAATATTCACAAAGATTTTACAGTTTACAAACTGTTTATTACTAATTTTGGAACGATTTTAGAAGATCATTACCTACTATGCAGAAACATTTGCTATACATATTCATATTATTGTTCCCTTGTATTGGAATTTGTCAGAAAGAAGTCGACTCGACAAAAATAGATACATCAGGTTACGTACAGTATTATATAATAGAAGGAGATACTATTCCACATGAAGCTATAGATCTTGATGAAGTTGTAATATTAGGTAAGCTTAAATTCAAGGATAGATTAGCAAGAAGAAAGTATCTTATATTAAGACGTAAAACTAGAAAGGTGTATCCCTATGCAAAACTTGCATCAGATAGATTGACAGAATTAAACGAAAGATTAAAAAACATCAAATCAAAAAAAGCTCGTAAGAAATATATTAAAATACTTCAGAAGTATATGGAGGAGGAGTTTACAGCTGAATTAAAAAAGATGACTCGTACTGAAGGTCAAATTTTAGTAAAGTTGATACACAGGCAAACAGGTCAAACGATGTTTGATTTGGTTAAGGAGTATAGGAGTGGATGGAAAGCATTTTGGTATAACAGCACCGCTAAGCTTTTTAGTATTTCTTTGAAAGAACAATATGACCCTATTAATATAGAAGAGGATTACTGGATTGAGGATATATTACAAAGAAGTTTTCAATCAAATATTTTGGAAGAACAAAAGACTGCGCTGGATTTTAGTTTTTATAGTCTAAGAAATAAGTGGACCGACACTATTAGAGCTACAACAACAGAAAATTAAGATATACTTGCTAGCCTTTATGAATTAAGAGGATTTGCCATCTGTTATATTTTTTACTATAAATTTATTTTTTAAAGAGAGATAAAGGTATAAGCTTGTCCTGAAACTTTCGATAGATTCTTATCCCTACTACAAAAATCAATTTTTAAAATAGAATTAGAATTGATTTTATAGACTTGTGATACATTTTCTTGATTTTTTTTATCCTTTATTTTGATTAATTTTATTATATTCGCTATCCAACTTTTTAAAAACCAGTAGGTTTACAATTTTATTAAAAAATACTTATTATTTTTTGTTGATTTAACGGAAAAGGGTTGTATGTTTGCACCCGCAAAACGGGATATTGTTTTTGTTTAGTTCATTGATTAGGATTTTGTTTGTTTACGGTGGCTGAGGGAGTTTTTTAGGGACTCTGTTTAGTTATTGTTCAAGGCTTGAAAAAATATTTTAAATTATTTTAAAAAAGTTTTGGTAGTTTAAAAAGGGGTTGTATATTTGCACCCGCTTTGAGAAACAAGCGAAGTTCATAGGAATAAAAGTTATACTGGAGTAGGTTGATTTAGGTCATTTTTGAGGTTCGATTCCTTTTTAATTTACGATTAACGACCAGCAATGAAGATTGTGTTAGGTTCGTTGAAAGAGTTCATTGATATATTGATTGACAGCGCGTATTGCAATTGTATTTATATAATTGTTTTACATATAAGAATTAAGACTAGAAATATTTTTGAGATTACGATTTTAAATTCCTGTTGTTATTGTTAAATAATATTTAAGAATACACGATGAAGAGTTTGATCCTGGCTCAGGATGAACGCTAGCGGCAGGCTTAACACATGCAAGTCGAGGGGTAGCAGGTTGTGCTTGCACAATGCTGACGACCGGCGCACGGGTGCGTAACGCGTATAGAACCTACCTTATAGTAAGGGATAGCCCAGAGAAATTTGGATTAATACCTTATAGTATCCTAAGTGAGCATTCATTAAGGATTAAAGATTTATTGCTATAAGATGGCTATGCGTTCTATTAGTTAGTTGGTAAGGTAACGGCTTACCAAGACATCGATAGATAGGGGCCCTGAGAGGGGGATCCCCCACACTGGTACTGAGACACGGACCAGACTCCTACGGGAGGCAGCAGTGAGGAATATTGGACAATGGAGGCAACTCTGATCCAGCCATGCCGCGTGTAGGAAGACTGCCCTATGGGTTGTAAACTACTTTTATAGAGGAAGAAACAGTTCCACGTGTGGAACTCTGACGGTACTCTACGAATAAGGATCGGCTAACTCCGTGCCAGCAGCCGCGGTAATACGGAGGATCCAAGCGTTATCCGGAATCATTGGGTTTAAAGGGTCCGTAGGCGGGTCTGTAAGTCAGTGGTGAAAGTTTTCGGCTCAACCGGAAAATTGCCATTGATACTGCAGGTCTTGAATCATTATGAAGTGGTTAGAATAAGTAGTGTAGCGGTGAAATGCATAGATATTACTTAGAATACCGATTGCGAAGGCAGATCACTAATAATGTATTGACGCTAAGGGACGAAAGCGTGGGTAGCGAACAGGATTAGATACCCTGGTAGTCCACGCCGTAAACGATGGTTACTAGCTGTTCGGACTTCGGTCTGAGTGGCTAAGCGAAAGTGATAAGTAACCCACCTGGGGAGTACGTTCGCAAGAATGAAACTCAAAGGAATTGACGGGGGCCCGCACAAGCGGTGGAGCATGTGGTTTAATTCGATGATACGCGAGGAACCTTACCAGGGCTTAAATGTAGTATGACAGGTTTAGAGATAGACTTTTCTTCGGACATATTACAAGGTGCTGCATGGTTGTCGTCAGCTCGTGCCGTGAGGTGTCAGGTTAAGTCCTATAACGAGCGCAACCCCTGTTGTTAGTTGCCAGCGAGTCAAGTCGGGAACTCTAGCAAGACTGCCGGTGCAAACCGCGAGGAAGGTGGGGATGACGTCAAATCATCACGGCCCTTACGTCCTGGGCCACACACGTGCTACAATGGTAGGTACAGAGAGCAGCCACTTGGTGACAAGGAGCGAATCTATAAAACCTATCACAGTTCGGATCGGAGT